>JAZRFY010000015.1:0-4294 GCA_045643885.1 Eubacteriales bacterium
TGAGTCCCAAGGCATTGAGGTTGAGCATTACGTTATTTCTTCCGGTCTTCGTGAAATTATCGAAGGTAGCGAAATTGCAGACGAATTTAAGAAGATATATGCTTCATCTTATCTTTATAACGCAGATGACGTTGCTATTTGGCCTGCTCAAGCAGTAAACTATACCAACAAAACACAATATCTTTTCCGAATCTCCAAAGGGTTCCTTGAGGAACACGACGAAAGAGTTAACGATAGTGTTCCTACACATGAGCGCAGAATTCCTTTCTCTAATATGGTATATATCGGTGACTCTGCTACTGATATTCCCTGTATGCATCTTGTAAAAGAGCGCGGTGGATACACTATCGGCGTTTTCGATCCTGTCAAGGACAATAGAGCTAAGGTTTATAAGCTCCTTGTTGACGGAAGACTTACCTTCTATGCTCCTGCGGATTATACCGCAAAGAGTGCTATGAGCAAATATCTTAAGCAAATTATTGATAATATCGCACTCAACGAAAAGATCAAGTCGGAGCAAGCTATCCTTCGTCAGCCCGCAGTTGACTTTATGCTTGCAAAGGAAAACAAGGACGACGATCAAATCGAAATACTTTAAAAAAATTACACGGTATGCCAGGTGCATACCGTGTTTTTTATTAAAGGTTATATATCTTTGAATACTTTTCTTCAAGATAGTTTGTAAAATATGAGGGGTCGAATTTTTCACCAAGAGCACTCTCTAAAAGCTCATCGGGATTCTTAAGGCATCCGTATTTCCAGATGTGTTCCCTATTCCACTCGTTTATAGGCTCAAAATTGCCTTCTGCAAGACATTTGTCAACGTCCACTGTCTCTTTCATCTTATGAAGCAAATGCGCGCCATAAGCTGATCCCAAGGCGTATGAGGGGAAATAACCAACACTGCCACCTGACCAGTGGCTATCCTGGAGAACGCCCTCTCTGTCGTTAGGAACGTCAACACCGAGGTATTCCTTATAGAGCTTTTTCCATTCGGTTGCAAGATCCTTTACCTCAAGCTCACCACTCATTACCCTCTTTTCAAGCTCGTATCTTACCATAACGTGGAGACAGTAGGTGACCTCGTCAGCCTCAGTTCGGATGAGTGAAGGTGTAACAAGGTTTATTGCCTTATAAAGATCGTTTGCAGTATATCCCTTCATTTGCTCGGGGAAACATTCGCAAACCTTGGGGAAAACGTAATTTACAAAGGCTTCACTTCTACCAAGAAGATTTTCATAGAAACGGCTCTGGCTCTCATGGATACCCATGGAAACACCACCGTCAAGATTTGTATAGGCATAATCCTCGCAAGGATGCATTTCATAAAGTGCATGACCTCCCTCGTGGATTACACTGAACATTGAAGAAGCAAAATTTGTTCTGTCAAAGTTTGTTGTAATTCTAACGTCATAGTGTGAGCCGATATTTGTAGTAAAGGGGTGCTCTGTAGTGCCAAGACCACAAACACCAAGATCGATTCCCATGATCTCCATAAGCTTTAATGAGAATTTCTCTTGCGAATGCTCGTCAAAGTCACCGTGAATACAGGAATCGTCAACCTGCTTTGCCTCACCTATTCTCTTGATAAGAGGCACGATTTTGGATTTGAGAATACCGAAAAATTCATCGCATTTCTCCATGGTAAGTCCCTTTTCATACATATCAAGGCAGTAATTATAGGGATGCTTTTCGGGTGCGCAATAGTGAGCGAATTTTTTGTTGTATTCAAACACCTCTTCAAGAATGGGGCAAAAGAGCGCAAAATCGTCAGTTTCTTTTGCTGTATGCCAAACGTCACTTGCCTTGACCAAGAGCTCTTGATATGCGATATAGTCCTGGATGGGAATCTTTTTCATTTCCTTCATATCCTTGCAAGCAAGGTATACCATTCTTTGCTCCTTTTCATCAAGCTCGTCCTTATGAGCATCGAGAAGCTCAAGCATAGAAACTGTTTCGTCACACGTTGTGAGCTTATACATCTCTTCACTGAGAATGCCAAGCGCGTGACCGCGGTTTGCTGCAGTTTTCTTAGGGGCAACGGTTGAGCCGTCATAATAGATAATAGCAGTTGCATGTGCATATGCACTGAGCTTTGACTGCCAAGCATAGAATTTTTGAATAGCTTCCTGTAAATTCATATTTCCTCCTTAAGCGCAGTAAGCACCGTCACAATAGTATTTTTTATCGATACAAATAAACGTAATCTCAACGATTTCAACGTTTGTAGCTTCTAAAGAAGCGGAAACATAGAGATCTCGTCTTACAACCTCAACATAGGGAGTGGGATTATAATCGTATTTGCTTGAAATTGTACCGCCACCGGTGATATTTCCAAACTTTTCTCCCCAACCGCCTTCATAGTTAAGGTATTCCTGGAAATCGTTATAGTGATTATATGTATAAAAAACGTACTTTTCGTTTGTATCGATGATATTGTTGCCGTTTTTGTCGTATCTTGTATAAACTATACGCGCAGCTCCACGGGTGATGCGTGAGCCATTATTATAAATCACAGCATCGTATGAGGGATCACAGTCGGTTCCCGTTGTACCAATGTCGATCTCGTAATACTGAAGATCTCCACCACATCCTGAAATATCAGGAAGCTCGGGCTCATAGGGATATTTTGTTGTGCTTCCTGAAAAAGCAGTGTGATTAAGTCTTAAATACTTTCCCCAAAAGCTTTCATAGGGCTTTGTCTTTTTGCTTGAGGTGTAGTTTGTGGGGACATTGCCGAATGCAAACACATACGCAGCTACCTCTTCGAGAGAAACGTAAGCGCCACCCTTAAAAATCTTATTTACGATATTGCCGTGACCGTCAATTATGTAGTATGTATTTCCGTCCTCGGAATAGAGTGCGCTTGTGTTTCTAACAAACAAGCCATCCTCCATTGGTTGATAGTCAGCAAGTGTGGGTGCCTGATCCTGCTCCTCGATACTACCCGACATAAAGTAATGGAGACTTCTATAGTAAGAATCCATATAGCTTGTTGCGGGAGTGTAGTTTGCATAGAACTCTTCCTCGGTCATATTAACATATGGGTCAGAGGTGATCTCCTCCTCGTCAACGTCAGGAATTATGACGTCACCGTACTTAGTCGTGCTTGTTGAAGACGAGCCTTGAAGAGTTGTTGAGCTTGTAATATCTACATCAAGCTGTGGGAATATTGAGCAGGAAACGAGCAAGCTCAATATCATTAAAAGTATGACGGATTGCTTTAAAAATTTCATAATTTCTCCTAAAATGGTAATTGATTAATTATAACACATTTTTTCTTATTTGAAAAGATATTTTAGTTGAAAAAATGAGAATTTTATGGTATTATATAATCATCCAAAGAAAGGAGATAATATATGAAATTTATTTCTTGGAACGTTAACGGCTTCAGAGCCTGTTTAAATAAAGGATTTGACGATTTTTTCAAGAGTGAGGATGCTGATTTCTTCTCCATCCAGGAATCAAAGATGCAGCCCGGTCAAGCTGAATACAATCCTGACGGATATTATCAATATTGGTACAGTGCCGAGAAAAAGGGCTACAGTGGAACGGCAGTATTTGCAAAACAAGAGCCTATCTCAGTAAAATTCGGTCTCGGTATTGATGAGCACGACCACGAGGGACGCGCAATAACTCTTGAATATGAGAATTTCTATCTTCTTAACGTATATACTCCCAACTCACAAAGAGAGTTGACACGACTTGACTATAGAATGACTTGGGAAGATGCTCTTCGCAATTATATGATGGAGCTTGACAAGATAAAGCCCGTGATTTACTGTGGTGACTTAAACGTTGCGCACGAGGAAATCGACCTTAAAAATCCTAAAACTAACCACTTCTCTGCCGGATTTACCGACGAGGAGAGGGGCAAGTTTAGTGAGCTTTTAGAGAGTGGATTTTCAGACACCTTCCGTTCACTCTATCCCGAAAAGGTTGAATATTCTTGGTGGAGCTATATGTTCCAGGCAAGACAAAAGAACGTTGGTTGGAGAATCGACTATTTCGTGGTTTCAAATCGCATTATGGACAAGGTAAAGGAAGCAAAGATACACACCGAAATTATGGGTAGCGACCACTGCCCTGTTTCGATTGAGATCGATATATAAAGAAAACCCGACGGAAAATCCGTCGGGTTTGTTTTTTCACAATACAGCAAGTATTATTTGTTTAATTATGTTAAATCTTTTTAGTAAATTTGCATTCTGGATAACCGGAACAACCATAAAAGTCTCCGTATTTACCTTTTCTATATACAAGATTTTTTCCACATCGAGGGCAAATATTGTTA
>JAZRFY010000016.1:0-45143 GCA_045643885.1 Eubacteriales bacterium
CCGCGGTAGTTAAGGTCGCAAGAAATCTTGATGCCGCGAGCCTTAGCTGCCTTACAAGCTTCCTTGCAGATTTCAACAAGGTTTGCGCCAAGTGCGGGAGTAATGCCTGTGAAGTGGAACCAATCAGCGCCATCGAAGATAGCATCCCAATCGAAGTCGGATGAGGAAGCCTTTGCGATAGCGGAGTTAGCGCGGTCATAGATACATACGGAGCCTCTCTGAGAAGCGCCCTTTTCGTTGAAGTAGATACCTACTCTGTCACCGCCACGAACGATCATGGATGTGTCAACGCCGTATCTTCTGAGGCTATTTACTGCTGCCTGGCCGATTGCGTGTGCAGGGAGCTTTGTAACGAAAGCTGCGTCAAGACCATAGTTAGCAAGAGAAACGGAAACGTTTGCTTCACCACCACCGAATGTGAATTCAACGTGGTCGCACTGAACGAATCTTTCGTAGTTATAGGGCTGAAGTCTGAGCATAAGCTCACCGAAAGTAACAACTCTTTTCATTTTTCTAATTTCCTTTCAAAATTTATGTATAGGGAATAAATTAGTGACAGATGTGGAATGCGAATCCACCGATTTCGTCTGCAAGGTAGATGAATGTCATCTTGCCTGCCTTGTCGAATCTTGCTGTGGAGTGGTCAAACTTAACTCCGCGGCGTTCGAGGTGGTAAACTGCACGTTCAACGTTGTTTGTCTGGATGCCAACGTGACCGTGTGCGCCCTTGCCGGGTGTGTGCATGATTTCGATGAAGTCGGAAGCGAATGTAGATGCGCTTGCGCCTCTTGTGCCAAGACCGAATACGTCGTTGATTGTGTCAGCGTCGGAATCAGCTGCGTCCTTGCTTGTTTCGTTGATAGCCATGTGCTTGAATTTGAAGCCGAGCATTGTGTCAACTGCCTGACGAACGAGCTTTGCGATGCCGTCGAAGTCACCTGCGTTGATCATATCAGCCTTTACCATCCAGCTGCCACCGCAGCAAAGGATCTTGTTGAAGGAGAGGTAGTCGTTTACGTTGTTAGGACCGATTCCACCTGTGGGCATGAACGTAACTGCGCCGTAGGGAGCACTCATTGCCTTGATCATATTGATACCGCCTGACTGTTCAGCAGGGAAGAATTTAACTGTTGTAAGTCCCAAGGAGAGAGCCTGCTCGATGCCTGTGGGATTGTTGATGCCGGGAACGATGGGGCAACCCTTTTCCTGGCAATATTTTACGATTTCGGGATTGAAGCCGGGGCTAACGATAAACTTGGAGCCTGCTTCGATTGCGGCGTCAACCTGTTCCTTTGTGAGAACTGTGCCTGCGCCAACGATCATATCGGGATATTCCTTTGTGATAGCTGCGATAGCGTCCTTAGCTGCATCTGTACGGAAAGTGATCTCTGCACAGGGAAGGCCACCGTCGATAAGAGCCTTTGCAAGAGGAAGTGCATCTTCAACTCTATCAATTTTAATTACGGGAACGATGCCGATAAGTGATAATTCTTTTAAAACGTTCATTTCTTTATCTCCGTTTCTTCACCGACAAGCTCGGTGATTTTTATGGGTTTTTGCTTATGGCAAACATTTTGCCATCCTATTTCATCATATATTTTATCACAATGAAGAAAAAAGTCAATAGTTTTTTTATTGTTAATAACTCAAAATATGGTAAATACACGTCCAAAATCACAAAAAAGCAAAAACGAAAGGAGCTTATCTTCAAGCTCCTTTATTTTACTATGTAGTTTTTAACTCCGCTTTTGGTGAGTGCATCGATTCGGGACTCGAGCACGGACTCGTCCTTTGAGTCGATCATGATGAGCGTCTTATAGCGCTCGATGACGTACGAAAGAGGCTCGATTTCAGCTCTTATCTCGTCGGCATTTTTGGATTCAAGGTCAATGGCACAAAAATCCACTATTTCAAAAAGCTCGGCGATTACTCCCGAATTTGCTGCGTTTACAAAGAAGGAGTAGGGGAGCTTTATGCCTATGGGTGTGCCCTCGCACGCGAGCTTTATATTCAACAAATAGGTTTCAAAATATATCGCGTTGTATTTGTGAAGCTCACCTGAAAACTCGATTATAATCTGGTCAAGGGCAACGCTTGCCATCTCTGCAAGAAGAAGGGACTCGTTTGTTTGGACGTTGAGTCTTTTTTCGAGTGAAAGAGTGGCAGAAAGCTCGGATCTGAAAAGTCCGACTGCATAATCGTTATAGTAATCGAGGTGGTTGCCAAGTCTTGAGAGGGTGAGGTTGTCCGCCTGTGCATAGCCAAGCTCCTCTGCCTTTGAAGAGGAATATATGAGCGTGCCGTCATCCTTTTGCATTACGAAAAAGAGCGCGTTTCCGCTATCCCTTGCCGTGCTCGTCTGATTTGAGAGGGTAAGCTCAGGATCTGCACTGCTCATATCGGCAAAATACGCGTGCAGGTCGGTCTTGGGAGATGCCTTATCTACGCTCGGCACACCGAGTGACGAGGACGAGCCTGCATCGTTTATATTATTTTGCGAATCCCTTGCAACGTCGCCAAGGATATTTCCGAGAATAACGGCAAACAAAAGGGATGCGAGAATGCAACCGATAAGGATCAACCATTTCTTGTTGATCTTGGGGCTTGAAAATCGGGTGGAGCGAGTAAGCTTGCCCGTTTTATAGATATTGCTTTGTTTTTTCATTTGCTTCGGATCTCTATAAGGCTTTGACATATTTGCTCCTTTCCCACGTAAAATTTTGCAAAGACAAGCCTCGTTGCTTTGCACGTGATAATTTTAACTTAATTTTATTAATATTCTGTGAACAAATTGCCGTTTGCCGTTGAAATTTCAAATGCTATGTGATATAATTAAATTGGAATAAAATTTAATTTGGTATATACCCGATTATTGACTTTTACCCTTTTTGAACGGAGGTAACGATATATGAAGATAATGCACGTTGCGGATTTTCATCTTGACAGCGCGTTTTCGGGATTTGATAAATCAAGAGCCGAGGAAAAACGCAAGGAGCTCAGAGAGTGCTTTGTCAAGGCAATGAAGATTGCAAGGGACGAGGGAGTTGAGCTTGTCCTTGTCGCAGGTGACCTTTTTGACACACCCTTTTGCAGTCTTGCAACGAGAAAGGTAGTGTTTGAGGCTATAAGAGAGGTTGGATGCCCTGTTGTTATTGCTCCGGGAAACCACGATTATTACAACAAAAACGGAACATATGCCGATAGTGCCCTGCCCGAAAATGCATATGTTTTCACTTCGGGTGAGCTTGGAAGATTCGATTTTGACGAGGTTAACGTAAGCGTTATCGGTTATGCCTTCACGTCCGACAGATACGAGGCAAATCCTCTTTCATCCGACGTGCCCGTATCAAGCGAGAATATAAATATACTTTGTGCCCATGCAGAGCTTGGAGTACCCCTTTCAAAATATGCTCCCATAACTGCAAGTGCTATCGCATCACATGGCTTTACATATGCGGCGCTTGGCCACGTTCATATTGCAGGTGAGCCGTCAAGAGTGGGAAGCTCTCTTATCGCGTATACTGGATTTGCCCAGGGCAGAAGCTTTGACGAAATAGGCGAGGGAGGAGCATACCTTATCGATATCGACAAGGAAGAAAGGAGCGCAACCTACACGCGCATCCCTCTTTCCAAAACGACCTATAGAATTGAAAAGATAGATATAAGCGGAATATCATGCGATGCGGACGTTGTAAAGGCAATAGCAGAAAGAATAACGGAACGGGGGTATGGCAAGGACGTAGCACTTCGTGTAAAGCTCATCGGCGCTATTCCATCGGACTATCCCATTTCTGCAGAAAAGCTTGCGCGCGAGGATTCCATCGCGTCAAGCGTGGCAGTTTTGCAGATAAAGAATGAAACAGTTGCAAACTTTGATCTTGAGCATCTTAAAAACGACATAACAGTCAAGGGCGAGGTGTATCGCAAGCTCCTTCCCATGCTCGAGTCGGACGATGCCGAGACTCGTCAAAAAGCAGCTCTTGCATTGAAATTTGCACTTGCAGCTCTCGACAAGAGAGAATTTGGCATTGATTGAGGTGCTATATGAAGATAATTGAGATAAACATAATCCAGTTTGGAAAATTCAGAGACAGAGTCTTTAAGCTTGAGGACGGCTTTAATATCGTCAAGGGTGATAACGAGTCGGGAAAATCCACTCTTTTGGGCTTTATCAAGTACGCGCTTTACGGCGTTGGAAGAAAGAATCCGAGTGTGAGCGTGGGTGAACGCGAAAGGGCGGTTTCCTGGAACGTCGGCATTGCCGCAGGCTCACTTACTCTTATGGACGTTGACGGCAAGAAATACCGAATCGAGCGCAACGGAAGAGAGAGCGCAAAGGGAGCTTTTTCGGACAAGGCAAGAATCATCGACCTTGAAAACGGTGAAGAGGTATTTATTGGAGAGGTTCCGGGTGAGCATTTCCTTGGTATCAACGCACAGGCATATGACAGTATGTGCAACATCAAGCAGCTTGAAGCAGTGATGATAGGCACCGATGCCGTTAAGGGAGTTATCGACAACCTTCTTTCATCTGGTGACGAGAATATGAATATTCAGTCGGCACTCAAAACACTTGACCAGGAGCGCCGCCGTCTTATGCACACAAACGGCAAGGGTGGTCTTGTCTACGAGCGCGAGATGGAGCTTGAAAGATTGAAGAATGAGCACCGAGGTGCCATCATTGCCGAAAACGAAAAGATAAAGAATTATAACGAGCTTGAAAGCGTTACCCTGTCGCTTGAAAGGGCAAGGGACGAATTTAATATCGCGCAGAGAATGTGCGATGCCTATGACGACGTTGCAAGACTTGAAAAGTTTGACGAGCTTGCAAAATACAAGGAATCGGCTCTTAAGCTTGATGAAAAATCACGCGAGCTTGACGCGAGTGTGGATTTTGATACTTCCTTTGTCGACTATGAATATTCAGCAAAAATAAAGAGTGCAGTTTCTTCACTTCAAAGAAGTAAGGAAAGCGTTTTGGCTGCAAAAAGAGAGCTTGAAGAAGCAGAGGATGCCCTTTCTAAAATTTCTTGTGAAAATTCAAGGGGATTTTCTGAGATACTCGAGGAATTCCAAACCCCTGCTGCAGCCGTTGCCTATCTTGGAGCAAAGAAGAAAAAGAAAAACAGCTTTGCACTTGCCCTGGTGATCACAGGCATTGCAAGTGCCATCCTTATCGCATTTGCTCTTGCTTTGGCTTTTGCGCTAAGTAACGTGCCGGGGGCATCCACAGTCGGATTTATCGGCTTGGTCCTTCTTGTGATCGCATTTGCATCGTATAAGAAATTCTCTGCGGCAAAGGCGGAAATCGATTCCTTTATGAAGAAGATGGGAGAGGGATATTGCCCTAAAAACGAAGAAAAGATACTTTCTGTCCTTGTTGCCTTTAACAATAGCATCAGTGAGCGCACACGTCTTACAAACGCTCGCGAGAGTGCGATATTCAGACTCGGCATGGCGGAGGACGCCTACAAATCCGACCTTGAAGCGGCAAGTGTTATTGCCCTTGAAAATGCGATAAACTCCGATGAAAACGAGCTTTGCTCAAGTCTCATCCGACTTTCCGAAAGGATGAGTGAATATCTTTCAAAGAGAACCGCTCTTGACGGTGAGATAAGAGAAAATGCCATCATCATCAAATCTCTTTCTTCCGAGCTTGAGCGCTACAGTGAAAGGGATATCCGAGCAAGGATAACCCCCGAGCTCAGAGAAAAGATATCCAAGGTTTCGTTTGACCAACTCAAAAAAGAGCGCGAATATGCTCTTTTGAAGACCAACCAGTACAATCAGTACAAGGCGGGAATTGAAAGAAATATTGCAGTTGTGAGCACGAAGAGAACGTCATCCGACGTATTCCCCGAGATGGAGATGGCAAAGGACGAGCTTGCGTCCCTCAAATTAAGACTCGATGCAGTAAAGCTTGCAAGTGAAACGATTGAAAAGGCGTCAAGTGACCTTAAGAGTGACGTTACTCCAAGAATAAGATCACATGCCGAAACAAATCTTGCTTCCATCACTAACGGGAAATACAACGAGCTTTTCATCGATGAGGATATGGGGCTTTCCATATTTGCCGACGGCGCTACGCGTCCTATCGACTCACTCAGCAAGGGAAGCCTTGACGTTGCGTATTTCTCAGTAAGACTTGCGCTTTTGCAATCACTCCTTGCAGACAAGCGTCCCCCTCTTTATATGGATGAAACTCTTTCACAGCTTGACGATGGAAGAGCAGAGAACGTGATTAAAACGGTGTTTGAGCATTCTAAAAACGCGCAATGCGTTCTCTTTACCTGCCAGAATCGAGACGTTGAGCTTGCAAGAAAGATTTCTGACGTAAATCTCATTGAACTTTAATACGAGTGGAGGATTACACGAACATGGTTAAGTTACATAATAAAAAGATAGCTCTTTTGATGAGAGCAACGATCGTTTTGCTTTTGCTTTCATTGTCACTTTCGCTCTTTGCTTGTACCGAAAAGGAAAGCACGGGAGAGATTGAGAACGAGGAGACCTATCTTCTCGAGCACGGATTTACCATCTCGAACAAGGAGATAGACTATATTTCAAGATACTCCTGTGGATACAAGTGCGAAAAGCTTGAATACGATATTGAAAACGTTGAGCTCTTGCTCTTCTACGGTGGATATTTTGTGGACGATCTTGCTCTTGAGAAGGAAAATCAAAGCTTTCCCACCTTCTCCATCATTCTTACCAACGAAAAGGGACACGAATCAACTGTAAAGAACGTAAATGAGGAATTCGTTTCCGAAAAATACCGAAGCGTGTGGAAATACTCACAGGAGGAGGGATGCACAATCATCACCTACAACCACAGTGAGAGTCTCAAGATACCTTCCCAGTTTTTCATGAGTGAAAAGGGAACGATAATTATCACCCTCGAAAGCGGAGGCATGTACTTTGCAAGTACAACTCTCTACTACGCAAAGAACGGCTCAACAGTAACGCTTTCCAGTAAAGAATTTAAATAATTCATAAAAACCACCCGATTTTTGTCGGGTGGTTTTTGTTTTGAAATCCGCACAAGCTTTGTGGGGGACGACGTCCACGACGGTCCATTATAAAAGCAAAGTAAGCCTTGATGCCAAGACTTAGATCAAAGGACGTCTTCAAGTCGTTTGATGGCTTCTAATATATTTTCGCGCGAGGCGAAGGATGAAAATCTGAAATGTCCCTTGCCGACCTTGCCAAAGCCGAGTCCCGGTGTTCCCACGATCTGCGCCTTTTTCAAAAGGAGGTCGAAAAACTCCCACGATGCGCATCCGTTGGGGCATTTAAACCACAAATACGGGGCGTTTTTGCCACCCGAACAGGGAATTTTCTTGCTTTCGAGCAGTTTTATAAGGAGGGTTGCGTTTTCCATATAATAGGAGATATGCTTTTTATTATCTTCTTCTCCTTGCGGTGAAAGGGATGCGAGTGCACCGACCTGCGAAATATAAGATGCTCCGTTGAATTTAGTAGACTGACGGCGTTTCCAAAGGAGATGGATGGGATTTTCTCTTGAAATTGCCGTCCAACCACATCTTATTCCCGTAAAGCCTGCAAATTTTGAGAAGGAGCAAACCTCGATGGCACACGATTTTGCTCCTTCCATTTCAAAAATCGAGTGGGGGAGGGAGGAATCGGTTATATAGGATTCATACGCGGCATCGAATATGATTTGCGAACCGCTTTCAAGGGCAAAATCCACCCACTTCTTCAGTGATTTGCCGTCAAAAACTGCTCCCGTTGGATTATTTGGGGAGCAAAGATATATAAGATATGGCTTTTTCTCGATATTTTCGGGTGTTGGCAAGGCAGTGCAGGTGTTGAGCGGGGACAATAGACTTACTTTTCTTCCCGAAATGATGCTTGAATCGAGGTAGACGGGATAGACCGGCTCGCAAATGAGCACCTCGACCTCACCAAAGACTTCACCAAGAGCACCGAGGTCACTTTTTGCTCCGTCGTTGATGAAGATTTCGCAAGGATCAAGGGACACACCTCTTTTGAAATACCGATCAGAGATGGCATTTCGCAATCTTTCATCTCCTTGAGTGTTTCCATAGCCGAAAAACCCCTCCTTCGTTGCCATTTTGAGTGATGCCGTTGCCATTTCATTAGCAACGAAGGAGGAAAGGGGAAGGGTAACGTCACCTATACCGAGTGAGATGATATCCCGATTTGTTGTGTGGGAGCTTTTATAGGCGTTTACGCGTTCTGCGATCTCCGAAAACAGATATTTTTGGGGAAGACGGTCAAAATTCTCGTTCAAATTTATACTCAAATTCGGTTTCATATCTCAACTATACCTTCAAACACTCTTTGCGCGTTGCCCGAGAGCCGGATTCGTTGCATCTCGTCGCAAAAAACAGTAAGATTTCCACCCTTCATCTCAACACTTATCCGTTTCGAGGCCTCGCAAAAGCCGTTTGCGATGGCACATATCGTGGCAGCGCACGCACCCGTTCCACAGGCAAGGGTTTCACCCACTCCTCTTTCAAAAACACGCACCTTCAGGTGGTTTTTATCAACTATTTCACAAAATTCGGTGTTGATTCCGTTCGGAAAACGAGCGCTTTTTTCAAGCCTTGGGCCTAATCGTTCAAAATCTATATAATCTATATCAGGAACGAATGCGACCTGGTGGTCGTTTCCAACGTTTATCTCTCTCATCTCAAGCTTTTCACCTATTCCCTCAAAAATGAAGGTGTCCTTTACGGTCGCCTTGCCCATGTCCACGCTGATGCTCTCGATTTTCCCGTTTTTTACTGTGAGATAGACGTCACGCGTGCCGGACGGAGTTTCCAAAGAGATGTGACTTTTTCTTGCAAAATTCGATTCGAAAAGAAGCTTTCCTGCACAACGCGATGCGTTTCCGCACATTTGTGCCTCGCTTCCGTCGGCATTGAAAATACTCATTTTCGCATCTGCTGTTTTAGAGGGGGAAAGGACTATCAGCCCATCTGCTCCTATGGAAAAACGGCGCTTGCACAATGCTCTTGCAAGCTTGTCGGGATTTGGCACTTCGTTTGCAAGGCAATCTAAAAATATGTAATCATTGCCCGATGCCTGCATTTTTATAAAAAACAGCTGCATATTTGCTCCTTTAAAGGTGATATTATTGGTTTTTATCGGGATTTTCAATCTTGAATTTGACCACCCCTTTTGCTATAAAACCTTTGTTTTTTTGCCATTCAATGCCAATATATGAAAAACATCTTGCAATTGTGAAAAAAAGGTGATATACTGTGTTCATAAAAACCAAAAATAATAGAAAGTTGGATATTTTATGAAGATCAAAAACGTTGTTCGCGATTATGACGAGGTTATGGCGATGGAGGTGCCCAAGCACTTCAAGCCCAAAAAGCCCAACATTTTCTGGCAGACGCTTACAAAGGTCATTTCACAGCCTGCCCTTTGGCAGACTCATTTTACATCTCGCAAGGTGGGCATGGATAAGCTTGGCAAGGATGAGCCTGCTCTTATCCTTATGAACCACTCAAGCTTTCTTGATTTCGAGATTGCATTTTCAATGCTCTATCCAAGAAAATTCAATACAGTGGCAACACTTGACTCCTTCGTGGGACTTAACTGGGTAATGAAGCAGATCGGTTGCTTCCCCACAAGAAAGTTTATTGCCGATCTTCATTTGATTCGTGATATAAAGCACTGCCTTACAGTAAACAAGGCATCGGTGCTCATGTTCCCTGAGGCAGCATATTCCTTTGACGGAACAAAAACCACACTCCCCTCAACCGTTGCAAAGCTTATCAAGATGCTTGGAGTACCCTTCTGCATGATCGAAACGTATGGAGCTTATCTTCGCGATCCCATTTTCAACAGACTTCAGAATCGCGACCTCCCCGTTTCCGCAGAGCTTCGCTACGTGCTTTCTCCCGAGCAGATCAAGGAGATGAGCGTTGAAGAGATCCAGGCAGTTATCGACGAGCAGTTCTCCTTTGACCAATACCGTTGGCAAAAGGAAAACAACATCGTTATCGACGAGCCCTTCCGTGCTGACGGACTTGAGACCGTTCTTTACAAATGTCCTCATTGCCAAAAGGAAGGCAAGATGGAGGGCAAGGGCATACACCTTGAATGTCACGAATGCGGCAAGAAGTGGGAGCTTACCGAGCTTGGCTACCTCAAGGCACTTGAGGGTGATACGTATTTTGACCACATTCCGGATTGGTACAAATGGGAGCGCGAGTGCATCCGCAAGGAAATTCTTGACGGAACGTACGGATTTGACGTGCCCTGCGATATTTATATGATCGTCAACACCAAGGACGTTTACAGAGTGGGTGAGGGAAGAGTTTCTCACAATTTCGACGGTTTGCATCTCACAGGATGCGACGGAAGAATCGACTACAGTCAGAATTCTAAGTCAATGTACACCTGCGAGGCAGCGTTCCACTGGTACACACTAGGTGACGTTATCGGTATGGGTAACAATCGTGCGCTCTATTTTGCAATGCCCAAGGAGGATATCCACGTTGTAGGCAAGGTAAGACTTGCTTCTGAGGAAATCTTCAAAATCATTGAAGAGCAAAAGGCTGCAAAGAAGGCGCAAAAGGAAGAGAATGCTGTAAACGTATAAAAACAAAAAATAAAAAATAAAGAGGAGATTGTATAATCTCCTCTTTTTTAATATTCCTTGACAAAGAATTTTTGATTTGATATAATTAACTTAATATATTTACCTCAAAGGAGGAATGAAAATGGCATACCTTACCGACATTGAAATTGCAAAGCAATGCAAGATGAAAAACATATACGATATCGCACACAAGGTGAATATCGGTGACGAATTTATCGAGCCTTACGGAAAGCACAAGGCAAAAATTTCGCTTTCATATCTCGATTCCAAAAAGGATGCGCCCGACGGCAAGCTCGTGCTTGTTACGGCAATAACACCCACTCCTGCAGGAGAGGGTAAGACCACAACGACCATTGGTCTTGCAGACGGTCTTGCAAAAATAGGAGAAAGTGTTGTAACTGCTCTTCGTGAGCCGTCCCTTGGCCCCGTTTTCGGCATTAAGGGTGGTGCTGCTGGCGGTGGATATGCACAGGTCGTTCCTATGGAGGATATAAACCTTCACTTTACGGGTGATTTCCATGCGATAGGTGCTGCAAACAACCTTCTTTGCGCGATGCTTGACAATCACATTTACCAGGGCAACGAGCTTAGGATCAACAAGGAGAAAATCACTCTCCGTCGTTGCGTTGATATGAACGACCGTCAGCTTCGTTGCGTTGAGGACGGCCTTGGAAGACGCGTTGACGGTGTTCCGAGAATGGACGGCTTTGATATCACTGTGGCAAGTGAGGTTATGGCAATATTCTGCCTTGCTTCATCTCTTGCAGATCTCAAGGCAAGACTTTCAAGAATGATAGTTGCCTACAACGTTGACGGTGAGCCTGTTACTGCGGGAGATCTCAAGGCTGCAGGTGCTATGACGGCACTTTTGCGTGACGCGTTGTCACCCAACCTTGTTCAGACGCTTGAGGGAACGCCTGCCTTCGTTCACGGTGGACCTTTTGCCAATATCGCACACGGATGCAACTCCGTTATTGCGACTAAGATGGCACTCAAGACAGCCGAATATACCATTACTGAGGCGGGCTTTGGCGCAGACCTCGGTGCTGAAAAATTCCTTGATATAAAGTGTAGAATGACAGGACTTAAGCCCAATGCCGTTGTTCTTGTGGCTACCATTCGCGCACTCAAGATGCACGGTGGTCTTGCCAAGGACGAGCTTGGACAAGAGGACCTTGTGGCACTTGAAAAGGGAATTCCCAACCTTTTAAGACATATTTCCAACATTAAAGACGTATATCACCTTCCTTGCGTTGTGGCAGTGAATAAATTCCCCACAGACACACAAAACGAGGTTGATTTCATCATAGCAAAATGCCGTGAGCTTGGCGTTAACGTGGTTCTTTCCGACGTTTGGGCAAAGGGCGGAGAGGGAGGAATCGAGCTTGCTTATGAGGTTGTCAGACTTTGCAAGCAGGATAATTCCGATTTTGTATTCTCCTATTCTCTTGAAGGCTCTATCGAGGATAAGATCGAGGCAATAGTTAAAAACGTGTATCGCGGTGACGGAATCGTCATCACCGACGAAGCACGTGCACAAATTGAAAAGCTCAATTCTCTCGGCTTTGACAGTGTTCCCGTTTGTATGGCAAAGACACAGTACAGCTTTTCCGATAACAAGGATCTTCTCGGTGCGCCCGAGGGCTTTACGGTAACCATCAAGTCCGTAAAGGTCAGTGCAGGAGCGGGATTTGTCGTGGCCTTGACAGGTGACATCATGACGATGCCCGGTCTTCCCAAAATCCCTGCGGCAGAGAAGATTGACGTTGACGAAAACGGTGAGATCGTGGGACTTTTCTAAGATATGAGAAGAGAATACCTTCCTGCAATCATCCTCTATGCCATCTCGTTTGCATTCTTTGTAGCATCGGTGGTGTGCCTTGTCATCTCCCATTATACTTGGGCAACATGGCTTCTTATCGGCATCGCGATAATGCTCTCGGCTTCCTCAAGGCTTGTAAATATCGGCAGAAGATTGCGCGAGCAAGATGAGAGGGAAGAGGAGAGAAATTAAACCGGACTTTTAAAATTTGTTTTTGATAAAACCTATAATATTTTGCAAA
Source organism: Eubacteriales bacterium (assembly GCA_045643885.1). Lineage (GTDB taxonomy): Bacteria > Bacillota > Clostridia > Oscillospirales > CAG-272 > RGIG4608. The sequence goes on from JAZRFY010000016.1 coordinate 12,667, forward strand.
AGCGATAAAAATCCCGATTTTTTTCGTATTATTAATTAGAAACACAAAATTAATTATGAAAGGAACCGATTTTTATGAGAAAACATATAAGCTTTATACTTTTGTTGATTTGCGTCATTCTTTCTACGTCTCTTATGGGATGTATTGACTTTGATCTGGACGACCTGGACATATTTCTTAAGGATTCGGAGGGGCTTGAATTTATTCTCTTGCCCGATATGACCTATGTGCTTGCGTCAAGAGGAACGTGCACCGATTCAAAGATCGTTGTGCCGAGCACTTATGAGGACGTTCCAGTTACCATGATAGATTTCGGCGCATTTGAGGGTGACGAGCTTTTAGAGAAGATATACATTCCCTCGTCAATCAATAAGATTTGTTCCGACGCGTTTTATAATACCCCCTCACTTGTTTCCATCAAGGTGGATAAGGAAAACGGATATTACGAATCAAAGGACGGAGTTCTTTACACCAAACACGGCAAGACCTTGATAAAATATCCCCAAGGCAAAACGGACACGCATTTTGTGATTCCGGACACTGTGGAGATCATAGAAACCAAAGCCTTTTCGCATAATCCGTTTCTTACGGGCATTGATTTTCCCGAATCAATAAGGAGCTTGGGGCAGTATGCCTTTGCACATTGTAAAGCTCTTAAAAGAGTTGACCTTCCGTATTATATTAACGTTATTCCTTACGGAATCTTTGAGGGCTGCACGTCCCTTGTGCTTGTGAATCTTCCTGAGCCGACCACAAGCATTGGCTTAAGCGCGTTCAGAAATTGCACGTCACTTGCTTTTATTGATATTCCCAAGGACGTGCAAACGATACATGATTCTGCCTTCCTTGGATGCAGCTCACTTGTCAGCATCAGCGTTGATTCCGATAACGAGCATTTCACGTCAATAAACGGAAACCTTTATTCAAAGGACAAAAGGACCTTGATAAAATATGCCTCTGGCAATAACTCAACCTTGTTTTCCGTGCCAAGATTCGTTGAGTTTATCGAGAGCTATGCATTTGAATCCTGCAAGTATCTTGAGAGCGTGTACGTTCTTGAAAACGTTGTTGACGTGGAAAACAAGGCGTTTTCCAATTGCGAGCTTTTGACCGTCTACTGTGAGGCCGAGTCAAAGCCCGATAAATGGGCATACGTCTGGGCAGAGAGGGATATAGAGGTCGTTTGGGACTATGATATCAAAGTAATTGAATAAAAAAAGCACCTCAAATGAGGTGCTTTTTCTGTTTCTTGGATTATTTTGTGAGCAAGTGGAGGCACTCCTCGAATTTTACTCCGTAGGGGTGATTTTCCTTGTCGGGAATGGTTTGCTCGATGCAGGCAACTGTGAAATCTACTGCCTTCTGAGTTGCAGTGTAGATGTCGTCACCCTTGACGATAGCGCCGCAAAGGACACTTGAGAAGATGTCACCTGTCCCGTGGAAGGAGGTGGACTGATCGTTGCCGTAGAGGTAACGGCTTTCACCCGTTTCCTGACTGTAAGCAACTGCACCATGACGGCCGTCACCGTATTTTACGCCGGTGATGACTACGTTCTTGATGCCGAGGGATGCAAATCCCTTGACAAGCTCGTCAATGTAGCTCTCGTCGTATTCACCTGCGTTTTTGAAGGGTTTGTCGAGCAAGAAGCAAGCCTCTGTGATGTTGGGGCAAACAACGTCTGCCATCTTCACAAGCTCAAGCATCTTCTTGGCAAAATCCTCGTTGAATGCAGGATAGAATTTGCCGTGGTCTGCCATTGCGGGGTCGATGAATATAAGTGTTTTGTCGTTTCTTGTAAGGTCGATAAAGGATTTGGTAAGGTCAATTTGAGCCTTATCCGCAAGATATCCCGTGTAAAGAGCATCGAACTTAATGCCCTCCTTTTGCCAATGCTTTGCGATGGGCATGAGCTGATCGGCAATGTCGCATACAGTAAAGCCTGTAAAGCCTGCAGTATGTGTTGAAAGCACTGCCGTGGGAACGATGGCGCATTCAACTCCCAATGCTGAGATAACGGGGAGTGCCACAGTGATCGAACATTTGCCGAAGCAGGAAATATCTTGTATTGTTGCGATTCTTTTCATATTTTTACCTCGTTTAAGGATTATTGATTGCTTTGAATTTGGGTTTGTTGGAGTATTGAAGGTTAGTTTGCGCTTGGATAATGTCGCTTTTGAAAAAAGCGGCGCAAAAGCCTTTAAAAAGCTCAACGTTCCAACTAAAACTAACTATTCACAAACCCTGAGTTTATATAAAATTTTATTTATACAAGGCATATTTTATATTAAATTTGAATTTTTGTCAATAAATTGGGTGAAAAATGTATTGACAAAAAACAAAAAAATATTGTATAATCTAATTACAAACTATGTTTATGGAGGATATTATGGAACTTAAAGGATCAAAAACTGAAAAAAATCTCATGGCTGCTTTTTCAGGCGAGAGTGAAGCCAGAAACAAATACACATATTTTGCATCAGTAGCAAAGAAGGAAGGCTTTGAGCAGCTTTCTGAAATCTTCCAGAAGACTGCAGACAACGAGAAGGAACACGCTAAAATGTGGTTCAAGCTTCTTGGCGGTATTGGAAATACAGAAGAAAACCTTAAGAGTGCAGCTGCAGGCGAAAACTATGAATGGACTGATATGTACAGAACATTCGCAGAAGAGGCTGAGGCTGAGGGCTTTGTGGAAATCGCAGCTAAATTCCGTATGGTAGCAGAGATCGAAAGAAGCCACGAAGAGAGATATCTTGCGCTCCTCAACAACGTTCAGATGCAGACAGTATTTGAAAAGGGCGAGCAGGTTATGTGGGAATGCCGTAACTGTGGTCACCTTGTTGTTGGAACAAAGGCACCCGAGGTATGCCCTGTTTGCGCTCATCCCAAGAGCTATTTCGAGGTTAGAAAGGCTAACTATTAATATGTAAAACAAGCGCCGAGCTATGCCTTGGCGCTTTTTGTCCTATTTACAAGTGATTAACTGAATATTGAAAAGGAAGATATCGAGATGACTTTCTCTCTTCTCGATTCTATATATTTTTTTACAAAACAAGGAGGAAAAACTATGAAAAAAGCTATTAAGATTGTCATTATGATTATGGTACTTATGCTCGTTATCGCAGCCATGGTTGGATGCGAAAAGGAATGTGAGCATATAGGTGGCGTGGCTACCTGCACCGAGGAAGCCATTTGCGAAATTTGTGGTGCGCCCTACGGTGGCATGGCAGCACACAAGAAGGGATTTACAACTCCTGTAGAGTCCGATTGCACAAATCCTGGTATGACTGCAAGCTCATACTGCATCGAGTGTGGTGAGGTATTTATCGAGGCACAGGAGGTTTCTCCCAAGGGACACAGCTTTATTGATAAGCCCGGCAAGGAAGCGACTTGCGCTGAAGAGGGATACACAGCCTACAAGCAGTGCGAGGTTTGTGGTGAGATCGAAGGCAAAGAGGCTGTTGCAGGTGAGCATACATACGGTGAAGCCGATGAAAACGGCAACAAGGTGTGCGGTGTATGTGGAGAAATCCTGGTATCCACCGGAGAAGGTCTTCAGGCGGCTCTTGATAATGCAGTAAAGGGTACGGTTATCCGTTTGACAGGCGGTGTTCACTACGGAATCGTATATCTTCGTCCCTCTGATAACGAGGGTGTTACAAAGGTAGTTGACTGGATCGGCAACAACTATAGATATGAGACCTACTCACTTTTTGAGGATATTACTCTCATTGGTGCAGAGGGTGCAACGATCGATGCTATCGAAATCGAGGGTGGCACATATTACAATACAGAGCATTCCCAGATGGATAAATATCCCGTAATGCTCAGCCTTATCGAGCTTAGAAACGTTACCCTTGAGGGAATCACATTTACAGGTAAGGGTGGCTACGATCCTCAGGGTCATGGCAACGCGATCAATCTCAGTGGCTCAAACATCAAGGTTGACGGACTTAATATAGTTGATTGTGTTCTTGAAAATCCCGAAAATAATGCAAGACTTATCTATAAGACAGAGTCCACAACTCACGTTCACAAATTCGCATACGGAGAAGAGACTTTTGAATTTTCTCCCACTCTTAAGGATATTGAAATTGTCGGATGTGTTTTCAACGGAGGATATATCGGAGTCGAGCTTCGTGAAACTGAAAACGTTTTAATTTCCGAATGTCATTTTAAGATTTCCGACCGTGGAATCCTTCTTCCTGTAAATACGGGATGCACATATTCCGGCACTATCGAGATCAGCTTTAATACGTTCGAGGACGGCAAGGAAAGATTCATTCGTGCTGACGGCATTGGGGATGCGACTCTTAAGATCCTCAACAACAACGTCGTAAACTATATGGGCGCAGATGCCGATTTCATCAAGGCGACCGGTGTTACAGGTGAGTACGTGGTGGAAATGAATGATGCTACAGACGGCAGCGGTGAAAACCGTGAGCTTGTTATAACGATTCAATAAACAAAATAATAACCCCCACTCCTTTTGGAGTGGGGGACTTTTTATTTACCTGCTTTTTTAGATTCGATAAGTTCGATTCTCTCGTGAAGGGGAGGATGGTTATACGTGAGCTTTACTACGAAGGGATGGGGATTCATATCTGCAAGTGAATCCTTGTGGAGCTTTCTGAGCGCGGTGATGAGGTCGTCGCCGTATCCAAGCTCATAAGCCAAGGTGTCGGCTCTTCTTTCGAAGAAGCGGGACATATAGTTGAAGGGAATCATAAGAAGCTGAGTTACGATGGAAAGCACACTTCCAAAGCAAACGTAGAACGCAAGGAAGATGTTAGGCTCAGCAAAGCCAAGCTCCCTTGAAATATCGGGCACGATCATCATAACGCTCATCATCACAAGCATGGGGAGGAAGTTGAGCATATTGAAGAACGTCATCTTTGTCGTATCTCTGTTCTTGAAGTGACCAAGCTCGTGAGCAAATACTGCAGTAATCTCACCCTCGGTATAGTTATTTACAAGGTTATCGTAAAGAACGATCTGCTTCATCTTTCCAAGACCGCCACAGTACGCGTTTGCCTTGGTTGTTCTCTTGGAGGCATCCATAACGTAGATGTCCTTGAGCTTATAGCCTGCATCCTCAAACATTTTTGAAAGAGTATCTCTGAGGCTTCCTTCCTCAAGGGGAGTGAGCTTGTTGAAAAGCTTTGAAATCACGCTTGAGAAGGTGCTTATAAGAAGGAGGAACGCGGCAAGTGCGATAAACGCGATGATGCCGAAATACGCGCCGAATCCCAAAAGGCTGCACAAATTGTATGCAAGCAACATAAGACCGAAGATGATTACGTTGATAACGTTGCCAAGGATGTAATTCTTTATCGCGTCAACGATAAAGGTTTTGGGAGTTACCTTATTAAAGCCGAATTCTGCCTCGATCTTAAAATTGAATATGTATTCGATGGGAAGAGAAATGATGGTTTCAGCAAGACCAATCAAAAGGAAGAAGAGGATCGCCTTCACCATTTCGGTGCCGGGCATCGCGTTGTAAACGAGAGCGATGATGTTCCAGGGACTGCAAAAGAGAATCACGTTAAGAACGAGATTAACTATACTGCTTGCCATGCCGAGCTTGTCCTTTTTGCCGTTATAGCTTCTCCATTTATTGTAGTCTTCTTCATCATAGATGCCTTGAACACTTTTAGGAAGGGGCTTGCCAACCTGCTTGTTTGAAAGAATTGTGGATATTATATCCCAGAAGAATCTGAGAAGGAGTAATACCAAAAATACTAATCTATACGTATAATTCATAAGTTACACCTCGTCGGGAATCGTTTTGATTTTTTGCTTGTAGATGTATAAGTAGAACGCGATACTGAGCACCATGCATACTACCTCGGCAATGGGGTAGGACCACCAAACTGCATTTATGTCCCCTGTAAGAGCAAGGAAATAAGCAACGGGGAGGAGTGTTATGAGCTGACGGCCGATTGAAACGAGCATTGCAAAGATGCTGAATCCAAGTGCCTGGAATACTGCGGCACAAATGATCGAAAATCCTGCGAAAATAAAGCTTATGGATATCGTCTGAAGTGCGGGAGCACCAACACTTGATATAATGGAGTCCGTCATTTTGAACATCAAAAGAAGCTCTCTGGGAAAAATCTGGAAGCCCGCAAATCCCACAAGCATCATAGAAACGGCATAGATAAGACCGAGCTTTATCGTGCGAAGCATTCTCTTTTTCTTTCTTGCACCGTAGTTGTATGAAACGATGGAGATCATGCCGTTGTTAAAGCCGAATACGGGCATAAATACAAAGCTTTGAAGCTTGAAATACGTTCCAAAAACCTTTACCGCGTTAACGTCAAGGGGCTGGATAATGAGATTGAAGCTTGCCGTCATAAATGAACCTATTGAGTTCATAAGGATTGAGGGCAAACCGATTTTAAAGATATCTACGATCATCTTGCCGTCGGGCTTGATGTGTTCAAGCTTGATTTCTATCTCGGTGTTATGCTTCTTTTGTAAGTAGATGCCTACCAATGCAGAGATTATCTGACCTGTTATGGTAGCATACGCCGCGCCCTCGATACCAAGAGCAGGAATGATCCCAGTGACACCGTAGATAAGAATGGGGTCAAGGATGATATTTGCGACAGCACCAACGAGCTGGGTAGTCATGGAAAGAGTGGTCTTTCCCGTTGACTGCATATATTTTTCGCAAATTACCTGGCAAAAGAAACCGAATGAACCTATAAAGCATATTTGAAGATAAGAAACACCATACTCAATGTTGGCGGACTTAGCCACAGGATCGAGAATATCCTTTGCCATAAGGTTAAGATAAGGTCTTGTTGCAAAGATTCCGAGAAGGGCAAAGAGGAAATAGCTGCAAATCGCAATGAATGCACCCTGACCTGCTATCTTGTTGGCTCTGTCCTTTTGACCCAGACCAAGATATCTTGAAATCAAAGCATTGATACCAACGCCCGCACCGACTGCAACTGCGATCATAAGGTTTTGGGCGGGGAAGGCAAGGTTTATGGCATTGTATTCATATTGCTCGACACTGATTCCCGCAACGTAAAGACCGTCAACGATATTATAAAGAGCCTGAATGAGCATTGAAAGCATCATCGGGATCGACATGGACAAAAGTAGCTTGTTTTCGGGCATAACACCCATTTTATTTTCTTTAACAGCTGTGCTCAAAATAAATCCTCCTATTTAATTAATATATCTAATCAACAATTATATCACAAAAAGTCGCATAATGCAATAGGCTTGTGCTTATTTGAGGTGTCGCTTGGCGGCTTCAATTTTGTCCAATATATAAAAAAGCCTTGACATAGGGATTTTTTGTCAGTATAATATAATAGAATCGGTATATTTTCATATGTGTTTACATATATTTAGGAGGGATTTCTCTTGAAAGAGCTTTTTAATAAGATGTTTGGAAAGATCAAGGAAGAATTTTTTACTATACCCAATCTTCTTTCCGTTTTCAGAATATTGCTTATTCCCGTTATAGTATATTTGTATTGCGTTAAGGAAGACAACCTTTGGACAACGATCCTTGTTGCCTTCTCAAGCCTTACTGACATAGTTGACGGATATATTGCAAGAAAATACAATATGATTACGGACTTTGGTAAGTTCATCGATCCCGTGGCTGACAAGGCAACACAGATCGTTGTGTTTATTTGTCTTGCAACAAGACACCCTGCGATGTGGATTCCTGCCATAGTGCTTCTCGTTAAGGAGATCAGCTCTCTCATCCTTCGCGTTATCGTATACAAGGAAACCGATCTTGTTGACGGCGCCAAGTGGCACGGAAAGGCTTCTACTACAATCGTTATCCTTGTGGTTGCCCTTCATCTCATCTGGGGAATTTTTGGTGATATCCCCTCTGCAGTATCTCTTTCTGTTATTGCATTTTCAACCTTGTTTATGCTCTATTCAGGTGTTCTTTACACCATAGAGGCATTTAAGATGCTTAAAACTCATGAAAAACAAAATTAATTTATTCGAGGTGCTTCTTCGCATCATCCAGGGTGCGATAGTTGGTGTTGGCGCGATACTTCCCGGTGTCAGTGGGGGAGTTTTGTGCGTTTCCTTCGGTGTGTATGAGCCACTTATGGAGCTTCTTACCGAGCCGAAGAAATCCATCAAAAAGCACTATAAGCTCTTTATTCCGTTCATTATCGGCTGGGGGCTTGGCTTTGTGCTTTTGGCGCGTGTTATGGACGTATTCTTTGAGATTGCTCCCGACGTTGCGATAATGCTCTTCTTCGGACTTGTTTGCGGAACCTTGCCCGAGCTCTTCAAAAAGAGTGAGGAGGCGGGGAAAAACACGTCGTGGACTCCGTTTATCATATCTATGGCTGTGTCCTACGTGCTTTTCCACGTGCTTGACGCAAGTGACGCCATCGACGTTTCTGCAAATTTTGCAAGCTTTATCTTTTGTGGATTTATGTGGGGCGTGAGTCTTATCGTCCCCGGACTCAGCTCGTCAACCGTTCTTATATATCTCGGACTTTTTGACGATCTTTCGGGTGGTATCTCAAGCTTTGATCTTAATGTAATCATTCCGTTTATTATCGGTATCGTTGTTACTGCTCTCATGTTTGCAAGACTTGTAAATATGATGTTTAAAAAGCATTATGCGATTATTTCGCGCATAATACTTGGATTTGTTGTTTCCTCATCACTCAAAACGCTCCCCGATCACTTTGGTAGTGTTTGGACGATGATAATTTCAGTTATATGCTTTGGTCTTGGCTTTGCCGTTGCTATCTTTATGGATAAAACGGAAAGAAAGCGCCAGAAATAAAGGAGGTCTGACTTTGCGATTTATAGGTTTTTATGATTATACCGTTCTTCTTACGTATCTCAGTCTTGCTTCTGCAATAGTGGGTATACTTGAGGCAAGTAAGGGAAATTTGGTTTTTGCTGTTTTGTGCATCGTCTTTTCGGGCGTTTGCGATATGTTTGACGGTATCGTTGCGCGCACAAAAAAGAACAGAACACAGGACCAAAAGAATTTCGGCATTCAGATAGACTCACTTGTCGACGTTATCGCATTTGGCGTAACTCCTGCGATGGTATTCTATTTCCACGGTGCAAGCTCCATCGTTGGCGTTGTGATCCTTATCTTCTACGTAACTTGTGGAGTTATCAGACTCGGATTCTTCAACGTGCTTGAAACAAAGCGCCAGGCAAATCCCGATGAGGATGCTTGTCTTAAGAGCTTCAGAGGTATGCCCATCACGTTTTCGGCTATTATAACACCCGTTATGTGTGGCATTGCATATCTTTTGCCTGCAGATATCGGCATCTGGATTTATTACGCAGCACCCTTGCTTATGGGATTCTTCTTCATTCTTGACGTTAAGATTCCTAAAATCAACGTTGCAGCGTTGTTTAGTAAAAAATAAAACAAAAAGAGCTTTCGCGAGAAAGCTCTTTTATTTTACTTCGATTATTTGATTACCTTAACGTAGTCGGGACGGGAGCCGTCTGCGCCCTCGCCGTAGGAATTGCGTTCAACAAAACGCACGGTGGAGTGCGCGTGTACTTTTTGCCAATCGTCAAACCCTGCTTGATTTATGTGAGGACCGAGATAGCAGTTGATTATTTCGACTGCTCCGTAATCTCTCCAAGGGCGCGCGATAAAGCAAGAGCCGTTTTTTATACCTTCACTTGCTGTGAATTTGCAATTTCGTGCAACAAAGCCAACCGAAACGTCTTTTGGAGTGGAGGGGGCAAAAACGTACCCCTCTTCAACGCTTTTGAATTCACAACTGTCGAAATATGCTGTAGCTCCACCGAAAATGAAATCAACACCACCTTCGATGATGCAATTTTTAAAATGATAAACGCGTCTTTTTCTCTCAGTAAATTGCTTTGGACCTAAAAATCCACCGGGGATTATCTCCTTGTCGGGCAAGGGAGCTAAAAAGAGGGTATCCTGGTGACCTCTTAAAATGCAATTCTCGAGCGTGACGTTATCTCCGTCAAGATAGAGCGCAAGCGCTTGACCAACGTCCTCGCCCTTGCCGGCAGTGTTTTCAAAAACGCAATTTTTGAAGGTTATGTTGTCACCGTCGACTAAAACAGTGTAGGAACGGAACGTTCCTCTATTTTGACCGTCATCACAAAGCTCACGGGCATAGTGACTACCCGAAAAGGTTTTGTTTTCAATTGTGAGGTTGCTTTCACTGATGTGTATCTGGCTCATAGCAAATCTCCTTTTGTGGTTTATATGATAAGATTATATCATTTAAACGGGAGTTTGTCAAGAAAGGTTATTGTTGGACAAAAATAATATTAAAAATACGAAACAGCTTCAAAAACCAATAATACAGTTATAAAATACTAATATTTTATTGACAAGATATTTTGTGGGTGCTATAATCAAAACATAAAAGCCAACTTGAATGGGAGGTATGCGTAATGAAGAAAAAGGTTATACTTTTTGATCTTGACGGAACGCTTTTACCGATGGATCTGAACGAGTTTACAAAGACGTATTTTGCGGCACTTGTTAAAAAGCTTGCGAAAATGGGGTTGCCTGCGTCCACCAAAGAGGAGCAAAAGGTCCTTGCGAATGCAGTTTGGGCAGGAACTTATGCCATGATGAATAACAATGGATCAAAAACCAACGAAAATGCCTTCTTTTTGACCTTTAAAGAGTGCACCGGAGTGGATTTGCTCTCAAGAAAGGCTGAATTTGATGATTTTTATCGCAATGAATTCCAGGAAGTGGCCAAGGTGTGTGGTAAAAATCCTATCGTAAGGTCTGCAATCGACGAAATAAAGGGCAGGGGATATTGCATAGCGATTGCCACGAACCCACTTTTTCCCTTGATAGCTAATGAACAAAGGGTTTCTTTTGCAGGATTGTCGCTTTCCGATTTCGAATTTTGCACGTGTTACGAGAATTCTTGCTATTGCAAGCCGAATTTGGAGTATTATAAGGCGATTATTGAGCATCTTGGGGTAAAAGCTGAGGATTGTATCATGGTCGGTAACGACGTAAGAGAGGATATGGTTGCAAGAAAGCTTGGAATGGACGTCTTTTTGATAACCGACTATATAATTAATGTAGAAAACGAGGATATCGACCGGTTTCCGCACGGTAGCTGGGAGGATCTTTTGAAATATCTCGAATGAGCATTCCCTTATATATAATAATAAGGAAGGAAACTAACACGAACAATAAATAAAACCGACGTACTCTGCAGCATTTGATGGCTGCAGAGTGCTTTTTTTGTTTTTTTATTTAAAAATACATATTTGCTTATATATTTATGAAGATATTCATTAAAAAGTGGGTATTATAAGAATAATGAGGCAAATAATGAATATTTTTGCGTGAATATTCATGGTGCAAAAATTGTTAAAAATATATCAAAAATGAACAAAATGACAAAAAAGCTTAATTATTGTGATATTTTGTTAAAAATATTGAACAATAAAAAACCTAAGTTTTTGCAAAAATGAATTATTTCAATAGGCTATAATGTCCAAAAATAGAATTATATTATGAGAATAGTGGGTGAAAATGCACAAAAGAAACGCTCTGAGAAGAGAAAGGGGTTTGAATTCTACGGCGGGAGAGTGCAGATATTAACAAAAATGTAATAGTGTTAACTTTTGATTTTTTAAAGCAAAATCGTGAATAAAATATTCAAAATCCTTCACAAGGGTGAGTCCGTAAAGGCTTGATTTATAAGGGTTTTTGAGAAAAATGCAAAATATTAGCGATTTAAAAATCAAAAAAACTAACACAATTAATTTTTTAAAATTTTTTCAATTTTTTTTAAAAAACCTATTGACATATTGAAAATCGTGTGGTACAATGAGGCATAATCTTTGAAAAGGAGAAAAAAATTATGACAAAAAGATTAACTAAAATCCTTGCTCTTGCGCTTGTATTGGTTATGGCACTTGCAACTCTCACAGCATGTCCTAAGCCCACTCCCGAAGATCCTGGATACATCGACGACGGTAAGAACTATACATATAACACTTATACCGGCGTATCACCCTCTAACTGGAATGAACTTACATACCAGGATAACAACGACACTCAGATCATGAGCTACATCGGCTCCGCATTCTTCGAATACGACTTCGAATTCGATGCTAATGGCGAAATCGTTCCCGGTAGCTTTACTATTGAGTACAGCGCAGCTACAAAGCTTGAAGACGTTACAGCTCAGTACGCTGAAGCTTGGAACCTCGATCCCGAATCCACAGGCTTCGCTTGGAAGATCACTCTTCGCGACGACCTTGCTTGGGAAGACGGCACACCCATTAAGGCTGAAGACTTCGTTTACACAATGAGCGAACAGCTTAGCCCCTTGTTCATGAACTACAGAGCAGACTCCTACTACGCTGGTTCCGTTAACCTTGTTAACGCTCAGAACTACATCAAGCAGGGTCAGTACCGTGAAGTTCTTGACCAGGGTGAAGAAAGAATCTTTGAGATCGCAGACCTTGTGAAGGGCGATGACGGCGTTTACACACGTCCTGATGGCGGCGCTATCTACTTCCCCCTTACAACACCTATCGCTTACCTTGGTAATACTGTAGCTGCTTACGCAGGTGCTGGTTACCTTGATGCAGCTTCTTACGCGGCTCTTGTTGATATGGCAGACGACGACGGTAACGTTGCAGTTACTGATGAGTCTCTTGCTCTTTGGGCAACACTTATTTGCACACCCGCTTGGGGCATGGAAGATGAATCCTACATCCCCTACTACCTTGTATCTCCCGACTTCACATTCCCTGCAATGGACTTCTCTGAAGTTGGTATCTTCGTAGGCAACAACGAATACGAACTCGTTATCGTTCTTGCAAACGCACTTCCTCTTCTTAAAGAAGATGGTTCTCTCGCATACCAGGCAGCTTACAACCTTTCCTCTCTTCCTGTAGTTCACAAGGCTACATACGAGGCTTGCAAGGTTGCTCCCGTTGAAGGTTCTTCTCTCTGGACATCCACATACAACTCTTCTGTTGAAACAACAAAGAGCTGGGGTCCCTACAAGCTTTCCTTCTTCCAGGCTGGTAAGTCTTACGAGCTCGTAAGAAACACAGAATGGTACGGTTACGCTATGGAAGAAAACCATGGCTGCTACCTTACAGACAAGGTTGTTTGCGAAACAATCGGTGAATGGCAGACAGCATGGACAATGTTCTTGTCCGGTGAAATCGACGGTATCGGTATCGACGTATCCGTTGCTGACCAGTACAAGGGTTCAAGCCGTGCATACTTCACACCTGATGACTACGTTGGATCTCTCCAGCTTCAGTCTAATAAGGAAGCTCTTAAGGAGCGCGAAACTGAAGGCGTAAATAAGACACTTCTTACATACCCCGACTTCAGAAAGGCACTTTCTCTTTCTGTTGACAGATCTGCTTATACACAGGCTTGCACAACAGCATCCTTCCCCGGTTTCGGTCTCTTCAACTCTATGCACTACTACGATGTTGAAAACGGTAAGGCATTCAGAGAGTCTGACGAAGCTAAGAAGGTTCTCTGCGACATCTATGCAGTAAATCCTGATGACTACGCTTCTCTTGACGATGCAGTAGATGCTATCACAGGTTACAACCTCACAGAAGCTAGAGCGCTTCTTACAAAGGCTTACAATGAAGCTCTTGCAGCAGGCGATATCGATGCTGACGATAAGGTAGTTCTTACATTCGGTACATCTGTAATCAACGAGGCAACTCAGAGAAATACAGACCACATCGGTAAGGCTTGGATCGAACTCGCAGTTGGTACACCTCTTGAAGGCAGACTTGAATATGAGCTTAAGGACTTCAGCACAACATGGGCTAACAGCTTCCGTGCAGGCGCTTACGACGTATGTCAGGGCGGTTGGACAGGCGCTGCTTGGGACCCCGGCTACTTCCTTCTTGCTTACCTTGACCCCGCATACATGTACTCTCAGGCTTGGGATACATCCAGCCACATGATGGAATTCACAATGGTTGGCGTTGCTGAAGACGGTGGCGACATCACAGAGACAATGTCTCTTATGGATTGGTACGCATGCCTTAACGGTTACGGTAAGTACGACTGGTCCGCAAACGGACTTGATCAGGAACTCAGACTCCAGCTTATCGCTCGTCTTGAGAAGGAAATCCTTGCTCAGTACTACACAGTTCCGTTGTTGAACAACTTCTCCGCATCCTTGATCTCTTACAAGATCGACTACATCACATATGAATATAACACATTCATGGCTTACGGCGGACAGAAGTACCTTAAGTACAACTACACAGACGAAGAATGGGCTGCAGCACTTGCAGAACAGAACTACGTTCTTGACTACACAAAGTAATAAATATCAGATATATTTATCATCTTAGATGTTGTTAAAACAAATGAGGGATAGTCTTTGGCTATCCCTCCATTTGTCAGTTTAATGGGGTGTTGAAAAATGACCTTTTTCAACACAAAATTCGGCTATAACCGAAGGTGGCTGGTCTTGAACGCGTCAAAACCATAAATTTTATGAATTTTTGCATGTTCTGTCGTCTCGGCAGAACTGATCGGCTATTAAGTTTCGGCTATATTCGGTTGTAACCGAATATTTTCGGATTAACAAAAGAAAGGAGAAACACAACTATGTATATGCTTAAATACATTTTGAAGAGATTTGGTCTTATGCTGATGACCTTCACAATTATTTTTGTTATGTGCTTCGTTTTGATCAAGCTTCTTCCCATCGATACATCAACTGTAGGTATCGGTCAGGACAGAGAGCTTTTGGAAATAAGACTTAGAGAAAGAGGATACTTTGATCCCATTCCCGTTCAGCTTTGGAACTACATCAAGAGAATTATCCTTGACGGTGACTTCGGTATCGGTATCAATATGGCTGAATATCGTTTCCGTAACGTATGGGACGTTTTCGTTGAAAAGCTTCCTCCCACAATCCTTATTAATATTTACTCATCCTTGTTCTCCGTTCCGTTAGGAATCGGTCTCGGTATTTTTGCCGCGCTCAAGAAGAACAAGTGGCAGGACCACGTTATCAGTACTGCGGTAATGGTATTCATTTCAGTTCCTGCATTCGTTTATGCTTCACTTTTGCTTTATATCATCTGTTTCAGACTCAACTGGTTCCCCAAGATCATGAACAGTGGATATGATTACTTTAGCTGGAGTATGTTCAAGTCAATGATCCCTGCGGTTCTTTCCATGTCCTTTGGTTCAATTGCAGGTTACACAAGATTTACAAGAGCCGAGCTTACTGAGGTTCTTACAAGTGAGTTCATGCTTCTTGCGAGAACAAAGGGTCTTACAAAGTCCCAGGCTACAACAAGACACGCGCTCAGAAACGCGATGGTACCGATTTTCCCCTCCATCGTTGGTGAGTTTATCAGCGTTCTTTCAGGTTCTCTTGTTATTGAAAAGATTTTCGCAGTTCCCGGTGTTGGCGGACTCTATCTTGCGGCGATCAATGCGCCCGACTATGACTTCTTTATGATGCTTTCTGCTTTCTACCTCTTGGTAGGTCTCGTAGCGAGCCTTGTTATCGACTTGTCATACGGTGTAATTGACCCGAGAATCAGAATGGGGGCGAGATAATACATGAAAGCACAAGATTATAAGATTTCAAGTGAAAAATTCGTCTTCCACAACCACGGAGAGAATCTTCACGATAAAAAGCTCGAAACAAAGCCCGTCTCCTATTTCAGAGACGCTCTTAACCGTTTCGCAAGGAACAAGGCTTCCATTTTGGCAGCATTTATCATCGCAATATTGCTCTTGTTTGCAATATTGGGTCCCTTGTTCACACCCTATTGGGTTGCTTATGAGGATAGCCACTATTCATTCTGTCTTCCTAAGAACCAGCTCTTCTACGACCTTGGCATCCCCTTCTGGGACGGTGGTGTAGAAAAGTCTGTAAACAAGTTCACATATGACCAGTATAGAGCTATCGAAGAAGAGATAGGCAGAAAGGTTATTATGTCCGAGCCTGAGGTTGTTATTGAAGAATACTTCAAGCAGATGACAGAAAAGTATAATTTCCGTTTGGATAGTTACAACAGCGTTGGTGCCGTGTTCGTTATCCTTACACCCGAAAAGTACGAGGCAATTCAGAAATATCAGGACGAGCATAACGTTCAGATCATTTTGCCCATCACAGACACTGCTCTTCGTCCCGAGGCTTCTCAGGACAAGGAAAATGCAAACATCTGGTATGCAACACAGAAGGGTAACGGAAACAAGACTGAGATCGTTTATGACGAGAACGGCAACTTCATCCCGATTTATAAGGCAAACGACGGTACTGACGGATACACATCCAAGATGTATTGGGAAGGCGACACAAAGCTTTATAACTACGCCGAGCCCAAGGACGGCGGTACAAACTGGCAGATTCGTGTAGACTACCGTGAGTACTACATCTACCAGCACGCTATGGCTAATAATGGCGAGGGCGACGGCATCACAGAGCCTTTGTTCATCTTCGGTACAAACAATGCAGGTAAGGATATCTTCGTATGTCTTGCAAGTGGTGCAAGATTCTCCTTCATCCTTGCTATCATCGTTTCCGTTGTTAACCTTACAGTTGGTGCTATCTACGGTGCTATCGAGGGTTACTACGGTGGCAAGATCGATATGCTCATGGAAAGATTCGTTGAAATCATCGGATCTATTCCTTCAATGATTGTTATTTCATTGCTTAAATACCATCTTGACGTTTCACATATCGTCATCCTGTTTATTTCGTTCTTCGCGACGGGTTGGACGGGTATGGCTGGTAGAACGAGAATGCAGTTCTACCGCTTCAAGAACCAGGAATACGTTCTTGTTGCTAAGACACTCGGTGCAAACGACAGACGCGTAATGTTCAAGCACATTTTCCCCAACGCTATCGGTACACTTATTACAAGCTCAGTTCTTGTAATCCCCGGCGTTATCTTCTCAGAAACGAGCCTTAGCTACCTTGGTATCGTTAACCTTGCAACAGGTAACCTTACCAGCGTAGGTACATTGCTCTCTACAGGTCAGCAATATCTCTTCACATTCCCCCACATGATATTGTTCCCCTCAATTTTCATTAGCTTGCTGATGCTCTCCTTCAACCTTTTCGGAAACGGTTTGCGCGATGCGTTCAACCCCTCACTCCGCGGTACAGAGGAATAAAAAAACAAAACTATTACTACACTAAAATGAATGCGCGGCGGACGTGCATATAAACGTCCGCGGGCGCACAAGAAAGGAATGTCTATATTTATGGATAAGAAATTAGAAGTTAATAATCTGCAAATATCATTCCGTACTCAAGGTGGAATTGTAAAAGCTGTTAGAAATATTTCCTTTGATTTGCACAAAGGTGAAACACTTGCCATAGTTGGTGAGTCAGGCTCAGGAAAATCCGTAACAAGTAAAGCTATTATGGGTATTCTTGCAGGAAATTCCATCGTTGAAGGCGGAGAAATTTTATACGACGGCCAGGATCTTCTTAAGATTTCCGAAGAGGATTATCACAAGATCCGTGGTGACAAAATAGCAATGATCTTCCAGGACCCCATGTCCAGCCTTAACCCCATCATGAGAGTTGGTGAACAGCTCACAGAGGCTATGATTCTTAAGGCTAAAACAGGTAAGAAGAATGCTAGACGTGAATTTAACACTAAGCTTAAGCTCCTCGGTGATTACATCAACGCAGCTGACGCAAAGCTTGGAGTTGACAATAAGGAGCTTGTTGCAAGCAAGCTCAAGACCTTTGACAGCTTCTGTATCTCAAGTACAAAGATCGAAGGTGCATTTAACGAAGCGTTCGGTAACGCAACACAGATCGAGGTTGAGCTTGAACACGTAATCCTCATCACAAAGATGAAGAAGACAGTTGACCTCTCTGACGATATCAAGGGCATTTCAAAGTCCTTCTCAGCTGCGTTCAACCCCTACGTTATCGTTGCAAACGAAACAAACAATGCTTGTGCTGCTAAGCTTGCTGAAGTAGCAAAGCAGGGTAAGAAGGTTGACCTTCAGGCATCTCTTCCCGTATTCGAGGAAGCTCTTGCAATCGTTAAGGATGCTCTTAAGAAGGATACTCCCAACTTCTTTACACTCGGTTACTATCTTTACGCAAATCCCACAGCCGATATTAGCGGCATGGCAGTTGCAGATCTCAACAAAATGACTCGCGAGTATCTCGACAACAACTTCATGATCGACTTTATCAACGTTGCTGACGAGGGTGTTGTTGTTTCTCACAACGAGTCTATTGAAAACAAGAAGGCATTGCTTGCTGAGCTTCAGGAAGCACTTGCATACTTCAAGGCGGGAAATATCGACCAGAAGAAGTCAAATGAGTTTGTTAAGGCTCTCGCTCCCAAGGTTGACAAGGCTATCGATAAGCTTGCAGTTAAGAAGAACAGTATCGAATACACATTCCACTCTGCTTTTGAAACGGCAATTAAGGAATACTTTGACGGAATTAAGAATAATCCCATCGAAGAAAAGATTTACCTTAAGAATAAGGCTAAATTTGATGCAATTCTTGCGAAGGGTGAAGAGCCTGACTGGGTACTTAAGCCCCAGGTTATCGTTGACCTTGACCTCAAGCTTGCAAACATCTGCAAGGTTATTGAAAAGCTTTACAACAGCTTCACATATGATATTGCAAACACAGGTAGCTTCGATGCGGAAACTCACGTGGTTGAAATCATCGACTTCCTTAAGGAACAGGCTTCCCGTCTTGTTGTACAGATGAACAAGAGAATCGCAAAGGCTAAGGCTATCAAGCTTCTTGAAGAGGTTGGTATCCCCGAGCCCGCAACAAGATTCAATCAGTATCCCTTTGAGTTCTCAGGTGGTATGAGACAGAGAATAGTTATTGCTATCGCTCTTTCTGCTAACCCTGATATTCTCATTTGTGACGAGCCTACAACAGCTCTTGACGTTACTATCCAGGCACAGATCCTTGAGCTTATTAACGTTATCAAGAAGGAAAGAAACCTTTCCGTAATCTTTATTACTCACAACCTTGGTGTTGTTGCTAATATGGCAGACAGAATCGCGGTTATGTATGCAGGTAAGATCGTTGAGATTGGTACATCTGAAGAAATCTTCTATGAGCCCGCTCATCCTTACACATGGGCACTTCTTAGCTCCATGCCTGACTTGCACACAACAGAAAAGCTTGAGTCCATTCCCGGTACTCCTCCCAACATGATCTATCCTCCCAAGGGAGATGCATTTGCGGCGAGAAACAAGTATGCGCTTGATATCGACTTTGAAATTGAGCCTCCGCTTTTCGAAATCACAGATACACATTCAGCAGCTACATGGTTGCTCCATCCCAATGCGCCCAAGGTAGAAATGCCTAACATCATCAAGGCGCGTATCGAACGCTTGAAGAAGGAGAGATAATAACATGGAAAATAATAATAAAGAAGTATTATTGAAAGTTGAAAATCTCCAACAGTATTTCAAGCTCGGTAGATTTGAAAATAAGGCAGTTGACGGCGTAAGCTTTGATATCTACAAGGGTGAGGTTTTCGGTCTTGTTGGTGAATCCGGATGCGGTAAGACAACAACAGGTCGTTCCATCATTCGTCTTTACGATATCACAGGTGGTTCCGTTTACTACAAGGGCGAGCGTATCTGCGCCGGTGACCGTTCTTACAAGGACGCTATCAAGCAGGCTCGCAAGGACCTTAAGGAAGGCAAGATCACAAAGGAAGAATGCGATAAGATCATCGCTGAAAACCGTGAAGCTAAGAAATTGGCTAATGCCGACCACAAGAAATGGTCCCGTAAGAATAAAGACAACAAGCTTATCAATGAGATCCAGATGATCTTCCAGGATCCCATCGCATCTCTTGACCCTCGTATGACAGTTCGCGATATCATCGCAGAAGGACTTATCATCCGTGGTGTTAAGGATAAGGAATTCATCGATCAGCAGGTTTACAAGATGCTTGAAACAGTAGGACTTGTTCAGGAGCACGCAAGCCGTTATCCTCACGAGTTCTCAGGTGGTCAGAGACAGCGTATCGGTATTGCGCGTGCGGTTATCATGAACCCCGAGCTTATCATTGCCGACGAGCCCATCTCTGCGCTTGACGTTTCAATTCAGGCACAGGTTATCAACCTTCTTCACGACCTCAGTGAGCAGATGGGACTTACCATCCTCTTCATCGCGCACGACTTGGCGGTTGTTAAGTACTTCTCTGTCAGAATCGCAGTTATGTACTTTGGTAAGATCGTTGAGCTTGGCACGAGTGACGAGCTTTTCGCTCATCCCTTCCATCCTTACACACGTTCACTTCTTTCTGCAATTCCTCTTCCTGACCCAATCACAGAGAAGAATCGTAAGAGAGTAACATACAATCCCGTTATCGACCACGATTATTCACAGGAAGGCCCCTCCATGAGAGAGGTATATCCCGGTCACTTTGTTCTTTGTAACTCTGAAGAGCTTGAAAGATACAAGGCTGAATATCAGGGCAAGGCAGAATGAGAACGTTATATAAGTATTTAATCGCGTTTGGCTTCGGCTTGGCAGCAGTAGGTGTTATTGCTTATCAGCAGGAGTTATTCACAAAGACGGAATATATCGAAATTATCCACGTGCTTATAAATTGCTTTACCGTTCCCGCAGTTCTTATCACGGGTATTGGTGGACTTATCTTTGTCAGCAACGAGGGTGGCTTTGATATCATGTCTTATGGTATGATGTGCTTCCTTGACATGTTCAGAAAGCAGAGAAAGAATACTTTCAAGAGCTTTTATGACTATAAAGAAAGCAGAGCCGAAAAGAACGTTGGTTTTGGATTTTGGCTCGTGACAGGACTTGTTTTTATGGTTATTACGGGTATTTTGTGTTTGATGTATTTCAATGCATAAATAAATCAAAGGACTGCGATTTATCGCAGTCCTTTTTATTGATTTTTGTTATTTTGTGTGGTATAATGTGAAAAAGTGAGGTGACGTTTGTGGGGAATAAGAAGAAAATCAAGTTTAAGCTTTCAACCTCGATGGTTGTGATGATATTGATAGGCATAGCTTGTGGAGTTTCTATGAATTTTATAGGAAATATGGCGTTCGGTGAGGAAAATCGAATTTTTGCTTTTTTCTTTCAGGCTATTGTAATTATTGCTGCCTATTTGCTTCATCTTATTATTCACGAGGCAGGGCATCTTGTGGCAGGACTTATGTCGGGCTATGAGTTTGGCTCATTTAGAATTGGCTCGATTATGTTCGTCAAGGACGAAGGTAAGATAAAAATCAAGAAAAACTCAGTTGCCGGCACCGGTGGTCAATGCCTTATGCACATTCCCGACTCCTTTGGAGAGGATTATCCCGTTATTTTCTATAATCTTGGCGGCGTGCTTATGAATATACTCGTTTCCTTGATATTTATTGTCTTGGCAGTAGTTTTCTCGGGATATTCTTTTGCGCTTTCCGTATTTTTGATGAGTGCTCTTTCTGGATTTATAGTTGCGGCGACAAACGGCATTCCCTTAAAGCTTGATTTATTGAACAATGACGGCTCAAACGCACGTGAGCTTTACAAGAACAAGGAAGCAAAGTGTGCGTTTTACAATCAGTTCAAGATCATCGAAAACGCGTCAAAGGGAATAAGATTTCGCGACATGAACGAAAATCTCTTCACCATGCCAAGTGAAGAGGGCTTGAGAGATAACAGTATCAGTGCATCTGCGGCAATCTTTTGTGAAAACAGACTCATCGATGAAGGTCGTTTTGACGAAGCTCTTGAATTGATAAACAAGCTTTTGAGAGGGAAGAACGCGCTTGTCGGCTTGTATAAGAATCTTCTTGTTTCTGACAAGATCACCATATTGCTTTTGAAGCAGGAAAAGCTTGATATTGCAAAGCAGTATTATGATAATGCACAGTACAAGGCATTTGCAAAGCAAATGGCAACGAATATCTCTATTTTGAGAACGGACTATGCCTATATGCTTTTACACAAAAAGGATGAAGATGGCGCCAAGAAGGCACTTGAAAAATTCGATGCTGCGTGCAAGACGCATCCTTATCAGCCCGATATCGACAGCGAACGCGAGATCATTGAGCTTATAAAGGCAAAATACAGTAAAATTTAATAAAAAAGCACGGTTTTTATAAAACCGTGCTTTATTTTATGATTTTTTTCTTGCGGGAAGCTGAACGAGAATTATTGCTGCAAACATTATGATACATCCAAGTATCTCTTGCAAGGACATTTCTTCTTTTAAGATTAATACCCCTGCAATCACCGCGAAAACGGATTCAAGGCTCATAAGAAGGGATGCGATTGTGGGGTCGGTATATTTTTGACCAACGATTTGGAGTGTGTATCCGATTCCACCGGAAATGATACCGCAATAGAGGATGGGAACGGCTGCGGAAACTATCTTTTCGATGCTTGGCTCTTCACAAATGAAGGAAATCGCCCAAGAAATAGATGCTGCGGTTATAAACTGGATAGTTGACATCTTGATGGGATCGCTCTTGGGAGCAAATCGGTCACACCAGAGGATATGTCCTGAGAAGAGGAGGGCACAAATGAACACGAGTGCATCTCCAAGTCCGAGGGTGAAGGTATCCTTGATGCAAAGAAGATACATGCCGATAATGCCGATGATAACTGAAATCCAGATCTTTGCAGATCCGTTCTTTTTAAAGATTATTAAATTGAAAATGGGAACAAAAAGCATGTACATTGCAGTGATAAATCCTGCCTTGCCCGCAGTTGTGTAAACAAGACCAATTTGCTGAACAAGACTTGCTGCAGTCAAGAAGAGTCCGCAACCGATACCACCGATCAGTGTGCTTTTGGCACAGGCCTTATCTCCATCAAAGCCCGATGCTTTTTTCTTTTTCATGTCACGGATAATGCATATTGCTATAACGAAGATAGCGCCTGCAGTCATTCTTGCCGCGTTGAAGGTGATGGGCTCGATGTGGTCCATTCCCGAACGCTGAAAAACGAATGCCAAACCCCAAATTATTGAGGTTATGAGCAACAAAGCATTTCCAAGTGTTCTTGCGTTTTTCATTTAAACTCCTGTATGCTGATGGAATTTCTTCCGGAAATTTTCAAATTTAAAGCCTGACGCGTTTAGATCAAACAGGTCAGGCGTTGTGGTCGAGATGACAGGACTCGAACCTGCGGCATCGTGCTCCCAAAGCACGCGCGCTACCAGCTGCGCCACATCTCGGAATAAAAAGGATAGGTGAATGAGGTTGTCAAGACGTGCATTGTCCGCCCACTCGCGTCGCATAGTCGTCTTGCATCGTGAATAATTCACTTGCAAGTCTCCTTGCTTTGGCTCCACCGTTCGACAAAAACGATACTCAATCGTTTTATGTCTCACTAACCCAAAGCAGCGCTTGGAGCTGCGCCACATCTCGGCATAAAAAGGATAGGTGAATGAGGTTATCAAGATGTGCATTGTCCGCCCACTCGCGTCGCATAGTCGTCTTGCTTCGTGAATAATTCACTTGCAAGTCTCCTTGCTTTGGCTCCACCGTTCGACAAAAACGATACTTAATCGTTTTATGTCTCACTAACCCAAAGCAGCGCTTGGAGCTGCGCCACATCTCGTTAAAAGTACTTTCTTTTCAAAGCACCACTTATTATAGCAAACAAATGGTGCTTTGTCAAGAATCAAAAGCTATATTCTCCTTATTTTTTGATTTTCATCACAAGGGGAGTTGTTTTTATATTTTTTAATTATTTCATCAACCTCATCTGCCAACTCGGTGGAGAAAACAAAGTGTCTGTTTGTGATGCCTGCACGGTCAAGGTCGGAATTTCTGTCTGCCATATACGTGGGGGCACTATTATATATTACGTTGCGATGCTCGAATTCGTGAAGGACGGGGAAGGAAATTCCCATTCTATCCGTAAGTGTGAGCGTGCCGTTTTTACAGTCTTCGCACGAGCCAAGCTCTTTATTTACGCACTTTTCGAGCAACATAAGGGGCAATCTGCCGTAAACGATTGAAGAAGTATCTCCCTTTACGTCCCTCATTTGGGGAAGAGTAAGCTCGGGGGAGAGAATTATGCTCTCAACACCGAGTGATTCAAGCTTTAACACACTTTCGTTATTATATACGTTGAATCTGAAATCTCCGTGGATTGAGAGTCCGAATTTTTTAACCAATTCGAGTGCGCCGAGGTTGCCGACAAGGGCATATTTTGCACCCTTTTCCTTGGCATTTTCGAGCATTTTATCGACCTTGCTTCGTTCACTGTCCAAAATAACGGGAGGAAGCACGATTCCGTCACACTCTCCGTTATATTTATGGAGTGGGAGATATATTCTATCAAAATATTTTCTTACTTCGTCCGTTATCTGCAAGGGATCGTTAAACCTTGCGGAAAGGAGGGTGCTCTTTTTGTTTTTTGAATTCAAGGGAGAGAAGGAATCAAAGCCGATTCTTTCTTCCTTGCCCTCTGAAAGCTTTCTTTCGAGCATTTCACAGGCATCGCGTCTTAACGCGTTGATAAGTGAGATGGGAACGATGACGTTTTCATCGATATCTATTTCAAGGGATTCAAGCTCAAAGGCACTCGCGCCGAATTTTGAAAGATTTTTGTAGGCATTCTCCCTGGAAAGGGGGGCATTTATTGCAATCTCGGGCATTGAGCCGTATGCGATAACCTTTGTTCCCTCATCACACTCAAGCTCAAGACTCATAGTCTGACCGAGCTTTATGATTGCGCGGGCAACAACCTTCTTTTTAACGATCGGAGCCTCGTCCATCTTCTCACTCGAATAAAGTGCGACCTTGCTTATTTGTTTTTGCTTATCGGAACGGATGCCGAGCATTGAAGAAGAAATGCTTCTTTGATAATACGAATCGGTAAATCCGTCGCGTGAGAATATCTTTGCAAGGCTTATAAGCTCACCGTTTGTTGCGTTTCTTCCCTCGTCAAGAAGGGTACGGAACGCCTTTACCACGCCATAAACGTATTCGGGGGATTTCATTCTTCCTTCGATCTTGAGAGAGTGCACTCCACATTCGATAAGGTCGGTTATATGATTTGCAAGGGAGAGGTCCTTAAGTGAAAGGGGATAAAACTGCTCACCCTCATCGTTTGTATAGGGAAGACGGCAGGGCTGAGCACATTCTCCTCGGTTTCCGCTTCGTCCACCGACGATGGAGGAGAAGAGGCACTGTCCCGAATGGCAAACGCAGAGTGCGCCGTGTGTGAATGCCTCGATTTCGATGGGGGAGTTTGCCACAAGATACTCTATATCATCGCGTGGAAGCTCTCTTGCACACACCATTCTTGAAAATCCGTGCTTTGCAAGAAGCTTTGCCTGGGATACGTTGTGACCGGACATTTGGGTTGACGCGTGAAGCTCAAGATTGGGGAGATGACGGTGTATTGCCTCAGCACCACCGATATCGGCAACTATCAATGCGTCTGCACCTGCAAGGTATACAAGCTCTGCAAATCTTAAATAATCCTCAAGCTCGCGATCGTAAACGAGGGTGTTGAGTGTTATATATGCCTTTCTTCCGCAGGAGTGGAGGAGGTCGATTGCTTGCTTTAGCTCTTCGTTTGAAAAGTTTTTGGCATTTATTCTCGCGTTAAAATCACCACCACCGAAATACACTGCATCGGCACCGGCAGAAATTGCCGCCTTGAGTGATTCAAGAGAGCCGGCAGGAGCTAAAAGCTCGGGGAGCTTCTTTTTGCATTTGTTTTCAGTCTTTTTGATTATCGTTGCAATATCGATCTTTTCGATATTTGCATTTTCTTCGCGCTTTTTAGGCAAATTCAAAGCCCCACCTTCGCGTGATGGCTTTGAAAAATTGCGGCTTGCGCTTTTATTTTTGTTGCCTGCGATAGCGGGGCGTCTGGATTTATTGTTTTTCATTTACTGTTTCCTTAAATATCGTCGAACGAGATCATATCGAACATCGCGCGAACCTTTTTCTTTCTTGCTTTTGCATGGGGCTTTTCCTCGTGAGAGGGAGCAACTGTTTCATGCTGAGCCAACCCCTCTTTTACATCTTCCTTGATTTCTTCAACCACCACTTCATCGATGCTTTCTTCAGCAAGGATTTTGTCAACGGCATTTGTCAATGTGGGAGCTTCTGTTTGCTCTTCGATTTCAGTGATTGCGATTTGTTCTTCAACGGGCTTCTTTGCTGTTGCTTTAACCTGAGGAATGAGTCCCACTGAGGTGCGAAGTGCCTCAATCTCTCTTTTAAGAGATTCGATTTCCTTATCCTTCGCTTCGTTAAGGAGAGTGAGGCGCTCGGACTGAGCGTCGTACAATTTTACTGTTTTTTGAAGCTCTATCTTTTCTGCACAATAGTCGAGGCAAAGAAGAAGAGCCGCGTCTGTACGGGAGCAATTCTTGCTATGCAAATGAATTTCTCTGATACGTCTGTCAACGATGCCGACGATGTTATCGATTTCTTCCTTTGTCATCTCGGTAACTATGTTAATTTGGGAATTTGCAACGGTGAGAGTGTATTTTTGTTTCATATGTAAGCCTCCGAATCTATTTTCTAAAAAACTGTTTTTGCTCTTGAAAAAAATGCAATAAAGTAGTATAATAAATATATCTATATTAATTATAATACATAAAATCCATTTTGAAAAGAGTTTATGTTAAAATTTTTTAAAAAATATTATTTTTAGGAATACGAGGTCTTATTTTTGACAAATTTACTTATAAAGTTATTCGTAAAAGACTATAAAAACGTTCAAAGCAAGGCAGTTCGCGAAGGATACGGAACGGTGACAAGCATCGTTGGTATCGTTATTAATCTGCTTTTGTTTGTGGGCAAATTCGTGATAGGTACGATATCCGGCTCTATCGCGATATCAGCCGACGCGATAAACAATCTTTCCGATGCAGGCTCATCACTCATTTCACTTATCAGCTTCAGAATCTCTTCAAAGCCAGCCGACCGAGAGCATCCCTTCGGTCACGCACGAATTGAATACATTGCCTCTATGGCAGTTGGCGTTGTGGTGCTTATCATCGGTTTTGATCTTTTGAAGGAATCGCTCTTTAATATCTTTAACGAGCACGAGCCGATGAAGTCGGGATACGAGGTCATCTTGGTGCTTGTAGGCTCTATGGCAGCTAAGCTCTGGCTTGGATTCTTCTATAAGAGCATCGCAAAGCGCATTGATTCGGAGGTGCTTAAGGCATCTTCTGCCGATAGCTTTTCCGACGTGCTTTCTACGGGAGCAACTCTTGTTTCAGCCATCGTGCTTATGGCATTCAACGTGGATATCGACGCTTTCGTCGGTCTTGCCGTATCCGTTCTTATTCTTGTTGCAGGTCTTAAGATACTTAACGAAAATAAAAATATCATTCTCGGCTCCGCACCCGATCCGGAGGTAGTCGAGATTATAAAGAACAAGGCACTTGAAAGTGATAAGATCATAGGCATTCACGATCTCATCGTGCATTCCTATGGAGCAGGTGCTACCATCGCAAGCTTTCATGCCGAGGTCGACGGCAAGGGTGACTTCTTTGAAGCTCACGATATCATCGACAACATTGAAAAGCAGCTTCTTGCAGAGCACAACATATCATGCACGATACATATGGATCCCATCGTCACCGACGATGAGGAGATAAACGAGCTTAAGCAAATGGTAAGCGACGTTGTGTCGGGCGCAGGAAAGGATTTTCGCATTCATGACTTTCGTTGCGTGAGTGGTCCTACACATACAAATCTCATTTTTGATATTGAAATTCCCTTTGAGGAAAAGAGAAGCAACAGGGAGATATTATCCCTTGTTGAAAATGAGATAAGGACGATTGACAATAAATACTTTGCAGTTGCAAGTATCGACAGAGTATAACCTATATTAAATTTCAAGAAGGGAGGGAGAACGTGGCAATACAGATAGGAATTGATTTGGGCTCGGCTAATACGCTCATATATCTGAAGGAGAGGGGAATAATACTTTCATCCCCCACGGTTATTTCAATAGATAAAAACACCGGCAAGGATTTGTGCTTCGGTTCTCAGGCCAAGAGAATGCTTGGTAAAACTCCCAAGAATATCAAGGTCTCGCGCCCTGTAAGGGATGGTGTGATCTACGATATGGACGATGCTACGCTTCTTATCTCCCGTCTTTTTGAAAAGACGGAGCTTGTTTCATTCTTTTCACGTCCCGATGCTTATGCGTGCGTTCCCACCAATTGCACCGAGGTGGAAAGACGCGCACTCCAGGCGGCAATATATGAGTCGGGAACAAAGAACGTGACTTTGGTTCAGGAATCTCTTGCGGCAGCTGTCGGTGCAGGACTCAGAGTGCTCAGTGCTAAGGGCTGCATGATAGTTGATATCGGTGACGGCACTACCGAAACGGCAGTTATAAGTCTTGGTGAGATAGTGGTGTCAAAATCTCAAAAGATTGCGGGATCAAGTCTTGACAAGGCAATAATGGATTATTTTTATAAGGACAGAAGGATAGAAATCGGTGAGCTTACCGCCGAAAGACTCAAGATAAAGCTTGGTACGGCTCATCCTCAGCTTGACAGAGGGGAGTGCCCTGTGTTCGGACGAAATCTTAACAGTGGTATGGCGATAGCGGCAACTGTTACAAGCAAGGAAATCCTGTTTGCGATCAAGCCTGTTCTTAAATCCATTGTAGATCAGATAAAATTAACGCTCGAGATGACTCCTCCCGAGCTTGCAAGTGATATTTGTAATAATGGAATCGTGCTTACGGGTGGAGGTGCACTCTTGCCCGGAATTGCTGAATACATAAGTGCCGAGCTTAAGATAAAGGTCGGCGTTGCACCGAAGCCTCTTGAAAGCGTTTGCATAGGTATTGGCAAAATGCTTGAAAGCAATGGCGAACTTAACAAAATGCTTTATAAAAGCTAAAAACTAAAATCAGAGAAAGGGTTAAAATATGGTATTTTCGTCTAACGAATTTTTGTTTTTCTATTTGCCCCTTTCTCTTATTTTGTATTTTTTTGTGCCCACGAAATTCAGAAATCTTGCGCTCTTTCTTGTGAGCCTTGTGTTCTATGGATGGGAAAAGCCGATCTATCTTTTGATAATGCTCTTTATCATTGCGATAAACTATGTTTTCGGTTATCTCATCGACAAGGCAGGGGAGAACAAGGATTTAAGAAAGAGGATGCTTATTATCGGTGTTGCGATAAACCTTGCAACACTCGGATTTTTCAAGTACGTGGATTTCATTCTTGAAAATCTTGCAAGCATTCCTGTGCTCGATTTCATCGAGCCTATCGGAGTTGCTCTTCCGATAGGTATCTCGTTTTATACATTCCAGTCGATGTCATACATCGTTGACGTTTACAGAGGCACGAGCATGGTGCAAAAGAAGATTGTCAACTTTGGCGCGTACGTTTCGATGTTCCCCCAGCTCATCGCAGGTCCCATCGTTCGTTATTCGGACGTTGACAAAGAATTGAACGAAAGAAAGACCACCTTGAATGAAAGTGCCGACGGCGCGCGTAGATTTGTTGTCGGTCTTGCGAAAAAGGTACTTCTTGCTGATACGGCAGGTGCCCTTTGGGAGCACATCAATTCCATTCCACGCGAGCAGGCAAGTGTTCTTCTCTTGTGGCTTGGCATAATACTTTATTCGTTTCAGATTTATTTCGATTTTTCGGGATACAGTGATATGGGTATCGGTCTTGGCAAGATACTCGGCTTCCATTTTCCCGAAAACTTCAATTATCCCTATATTTCGAAGAGTATAACCGAGTTTTGGAGACGTTGGCACATGACGCTCTCTTCTTGGTTTAAGGAATACGTATACGTTCCCCTTGGTGGAAACCGAAAGGGAACGGCAAGACTTGTTGTTAATCTTCTCGCGGTGTGGCTTTTGACGGGACTTTGGCACGGTGCATCGTGGAACTTTGTTCTTTGGGGACTTTATTATTTCGTTATCCTTGTTGTTGAAAAGCTTTTTCTCGGCAAGTATCTTGAAAAGCTGCCATCGTTCTTTTCACACACGTATTCAATAGTACTCATAATATTCGGTTGGCTCATCTTCTACTTCAAGCCGGGCTTTGGTGGATTTGGTGCACTTTCGACCTATTTTATGGGAATGGTCGGTGGACTTGGTATTCCGTTTGTTAATGGGGAGTTTGCTTATACCGTGGTGCGAGGCTTTGCACTTATTTGCATACTCGCGTTTGCTGCAACACCCTATCCGAAGGAATATCTCGTGAGATTTAAGGATTCCATCAAGTGCGAGGGAAGAAAAACTGCACTTGTGATTTTGTGTGACGTGGCGCTTGTGTGCATCTTTGTTCTTTGCATAGTATATATTTCGTCATCTGATTATAGACCTAACATTTATTTTGAATTTTGATAAGGAGCTAATATGGAAAATTTAGAAAGAAAGCTTTTTACAAAAAACGATGCTTCGTTCATATGTGCTCACTGTGGCAAGGAGGTAAAGCCACTTGGCTATTCCTCAAGAAACCATTGTCCGTTCTGCCTTTGGTCGCTCCACGTTGATATCAATCCCGGGGATCGCGACAACGAGTGCCGCGGACAGATGGAGCCAATCTTTGCGGAGGTGGATGCTAAAAAGGGATTCGTTATCGTTCATAAATGCACAAGGTGTGGAGAGATCAAGAGAAACCGATCTGCTCACGAGGCAAGCGTGCAGCCCGACAACAGAATGCTTCTCATCAAACTCACTGCAGGTCGGAGAGGATAAATTAATAAAAAATAAAAGCGGACGATTTCGTCCGCTTTTTTTGTTATTTGCTTTCCTCGTTTGATGTGGGGAAGTAGGTGGATCTTTTGTAGGTCGATTTAGGGGTGAGGGTGGAAAGGAATCTGTTAAGCTCAAACGCCATGAATAAGCTGATCGCAAAAATAATCATCGCTTGATAGAAACGGTGGCCCTCTTTGACAAATCCGAGGATGTATGCCATAAGATATGCACCCGACAAGCTAAGTCCTGTCAAGAGCGTAAGAAGCATTGAGGTAAAGTGCCATCCTGAGTGACGGCCTGTAACCACTCTTTTTGCTTCATATAATATATAAAGCAAAAACGATATTGCAAAAAATACTGTGAGTGTATTTTCTATGGAGTTAATGTGGTGGGTGTAGTTTTTGCTGTTTCCAAGACCGATGGCAACCGGGGATGCGATAGCTCCGAAGAGGAATACCAGCTTTAGCACGTTGTATTTATATCCGTTTACCAATATAAACAAAAGGTAGATTCCAAAGGAGATGAGTCCTGCACCTGATAAAAGGAGCATTTGCGCGTCAGCAACGCTGGAAACAAGTGAAAAGCTGAATGCACCGATAAAGAGTGATGCGAGTGTGCCTGCCACGTAAAACGGCTTTGATGATGAATTTAAGGAATCGGGGGTTTCGAGTATATCAAACTCACTGGGGATCAGCATACTTGCCATTGCAAGTATTACACCTGCGATATACACAACAAAAAATGCTGTGCTCAACACGCCGTTTACCAAATATCCGTTATCCGCATCGAATGAAAACAAAAAGCAGATAAAAAGCAAGAGAAGGGCAGCGGCAGTGATTATCGCGAGAATTTTATATGATTTTTTAAAGAGATTTACGGTATTCATTACGTTCTCCAAATGTGGATTTATAACAAAGAGATTTCTTTGCTGTATAATTATAGTCCAAAAATATGAACAGAATGTTAAAATGGGCAATTATTTGACGCGTTTTTGTGGAATTTTTAGCATAAAAATGCGCCAAAAGCTAAAAAATGCCTCGAAAACGGGAAAATATTGACAAAAAATCATCAAAATTGTGCATATTGTATACAATTTGGTTGAAAATATTATTAAAATTCTTCAAAAATGACTATAGAAATGTGGGAAAAAACTCTTGATTTTGGCGTTCTAATGTGATATAATACCTCTGCTTGATATGCGTTGAAGCGAGAGGTTGCCGCGAAAGCGGGTAATTTTCGTGGAGTATGTCCGTCAAACGGGCGCAAAACTTCCAAAAACATTGAGGATTTTTGCTTTTTCCGGAGTTTGTTGGTCGAAAAATGACCACAAAGTCCGTTTTTGTAAGGAAAGAGCCAAAACACCCGAAACAGTGTTCAAGGAAAATGCCCCATACAAAATCGCCGAAAGGCCCAAAACGCTACATTTATTATATATACGCACGCGAGTGCACAAGATGTAGTGGTGAGGGTGAAGGTGAAATCTTAAAAGGAGGCACAAAAAATGGCAGTAAAGGAAAGAATCCGTGTAAGACTCAAGAGCTACGACCACAAGCTTATCGACACAGCGGCTGAAAAGATCGTTGAAGTTGCTAAGAGAAACGGTGCTACAGTATCTGGTCCTATCCCGCTCCCCACAGAGAGAGAAATCATCACAATTCTCCGTGCGGTTCACAAGTATAAGGATAGCCGTGAGCAGTTTGAGCTCAGAACACACAAAAGACTCATTGATATTCTCAAGCCCTCTGCAAAGATCGCAGAAGCTCTTATGAATATTGAATTGCCCGCAGGCGTTGAGATCGAAGTTCAGGTATAATCAAGCCTTTGATCTT
>JAZRFY010000017.1:0-83891 GCA_045643885.1 Eubacteriales bacterium
CATATAGGGGAGAATATGCCGCGCGCATATACAACGCTCACAAACGCTCTCTCGACGAGTTTAAGAACGAAAGGTTAATTATATACAAGAATGAAATAATCAAGAGCTACATGTCAAAAAGCTCGCGAAAGCTAATCAGAGGCAATGAGGACTATTACATCACGATAAACGGTAAAAGAACGCTTCTGAAGGGCTTCAGAGACGTGCGCTCCGCGCATTATTGCCGCAAGGATCTAAAAGGCACAGCATATGACCGCAAGGCTCTTTTTGAAGCATCTCGTGCTCTCGGACATAATCGCGAGAGCATAGTCGCGGATCACTATTTGGCGTCGATTTCGAAATAGTTTTTGATTTTTTAGGGCAAATCGTTGCTAATCTGCCGCGTTCACAAAATGTTTACAATTTAAGGGCTGTTTTGGGGCTAAACGTTCTACGAATTTTCGCGAAAACTTGCATATTTATGTTGAAAGCTCCCGAGGGGGCAAAAAAACATAAGAAAGGCGGATATATGACGGAGCGAGATTACTATTCAATGTTCAAGGATGTGCCCGACGTGCTGACGGTGACAGAAGCAGCAAAGCTATTGCGACTCGGCAAGAACAAAACCTATGACCTTATCAAAAGCGGGTTGCTCCATTCGATCAAGTGTGGTGGCAAGATAATCGTACCCAAGGTGTGCTTGATAGAATTTTTATGCAACGAAAATAATTATCAAAAAAAGAAATAAATTTTTGAAAATATACCCTATTTTAAAATTTAAGTGGTATAATGTTATCAAGCTGATGACGATACCACAACAAAATAAAACCGAAAGGAACATATTTTATGAAACCTATTACAGGTCGATTGACCGAAAAGAATGGCAAGTGGTATGCTGTCATTAATCTCCCGAAGCTTCCCGGGGAGAAGCGTAAACAACCGTGGAAGCCCCTTAATCTTGACTCCCGAAAGGGTTCAAGAATAATCAACAAAACGCAGGCAGAAGCTCGTCTTGCTGAGCTTGTGGCGCAGTACAACCGCAACTATGACTTTCTTGAAGTCGGATTATCCCGCGCGGAGCAGGAGCAACGCAGAATCGCGCGTCAGCCGTTCCACGAATATCTTGTGGATTGGTTTGACGGGTACAAGAGCAACCTTGCGTTGCGTACGCAGTCCTCGTATCGAATGATACTTGAGGGCAGAGTTATCCCTTATTTCAAGGGCAAGAACATACCTATCAAGGATCTTGTGGGCAGTGATTTCAATACTTACTACAACCATCTTCGCAAGGACGGGCTGTCGGGTAAAACTGCTCTCAATCACCACAGGGTGATGCATCTTGCCCTAAAACACGCGGTAAAACGCGGTATCATTCCGTACAACCCCTCGGATCAGGCAGATCCGCCAAAAGCGGAGAAGCACGTGGGCGAGTATTATAACGCGCAGGAGCTCAAAAAGCTGCTCTCGGCACTTAAGGACGATCCGCTTCGCGTTCCCGTAATCATTGCGATATATTGCGGGCTGCGAAGAAGTGAAATTCTTGGCATAAAGTGGTCAGCTATTGACTTCGAGAATAAGGTGATTCGTATTCGCCATAAGATCATCGAGGACGACACCACGGGTGTAAAAAAGATAGTCGGTATTGACATACTTAAAACCGATTCATCCTACCGCACCATGCCCCTGCTTCCCGAAATTGAGGAGGAGCTGTTGCGTGAGCGCGCAATACAAGTGGAGAGAAGGAGCAAGCTTCGTTCCGCTTACTCGCGAAAATGGGAGGACTACGTTTGCGTTGACGCGATGGGTGAAATCATCAAGCCCCAGTATTTTACCGAACATTTCAAGGTGATACTCAGACAGAACGGCTTGAAGGAGATCCGTCTCCACGATCTTCGCCATTCGTGCGCGAGCTTGCTCGTGGCAAATGACGAGGATATGAAGCTCGTCCAGAATTATCTTGGGCACAGCACCATCTCGATTACCGCCGACACGTATTCGCATCTTGAATACAAGAGCAAGGAAAAGAGCGCCCGAAAAATAAGTCGAGCACTGAGTGATTAAGAATTGATTTTGCCGCTTCTTGCATTTTTCTTGCATTTTTCTTGCACTTTTTGAGAAAGGCAAAAATGCAAAAGTGGTGAAAAAAACTCCAAAAATCGCTCAAAATAACAAAAAAGTGGGACTAAATCGTTAAATTTAGTCCCAAATGTGGCGGAGGATGGGGGATTCGAACCCTCGTGCCCGTAAAGGCAAACGGTTTTCAAGACCGCCTCGTTATGACCACTTCGATAATCCTCCAAGTCTTACGACTTTAATATATTACCACATTTATTGTCCGTTGTCAAGCAATTTTGCAAAAAAAGAGTATTCTTATTTCACAACTGTCTTTTTGCACTTTAAAAACCAAAATATATTTTCATAGGCTCTTGAAAAAGCCATTTGTTTTTGATATAATCACCTCAATGAATAAAATTCATTTTGACTAATGACCTTTGAAAGGCGGTAAAAACTATGAAAATGAAAAAGTTTTCGCAAATGAAATTTAAAAAGCCCGATCTCAAGAAGATTGAGCGCGATTATGATGAGATTATCAACGAATTCAATTCAGCGGAATGCTTTGAAGATCAAAACAAGGCACTTAAAAAGATGTTCAAATACAATCAGCATCTTTATACAAACATGAGTATTGCGTACGTTAAGTACACTTGCGACACACAGGATCCCAAGAACGTTGCCAACCAGGAGTTGATCGATGAGATTTCTCCCTTGATTGGAGTGTTTTCCGACAGATTCAACAAGGCGCTTGTGAATGCAAAGTTCAGACCCGAGCTTGAAGCGAGATGGGGCAAGCATCTTTTCAACATGGTTCAGTGTCAGCTTGAGACCTTTGACGAAAAGGTCGTTCCCGAAATGCAGGAGATCAACAAGCTTTCGAGTGAATACACCAAGCTTATGGCATCTGCTCAGATCGAGTTCAGAGGAGAGACCTACAACCTTTCACAGATGGGCAAATTTGCGACCTCAACCGATAGAAAGACGAGAAAAGAGGCGTCCATTGCTTCTGCCAAGTTTTTCGATGACAATTTCGACAAAATCGGTGAGATTTACGACAAGCTTGTAAAGACAAGACACGCGATGGCCGTAAAGCTTGGATACGATAACTTCGTTGAGCTTGGATACAAATCACTCAGCAGAACCGACTACAACGCTGAGGACGTTAAGGGCTACAGAGAGCAGATTTATACCGATCTCGTTCCTCTTACAAACAAGCTCTTCAAGGAGCAGGCAAAGCGCTTGAAGATCAGAAATCCACAGTCTTATGATTACAACATCAACTTCCTTAGCGGAAACGCAACTCCCAAGGGCGACAGAGATTATCTCGTTGCACAGGCATCTAAAATGTATGCTGAAATCTCAAAGGAAACCGATGAATTCTTTAGCTTTATGAAGGAGCATGAGCTTTTGGACCTCGAGGCTCGCAAGGGCAAGGCAGGTGGCGGATATATGACATATTTCCCCGATTATAAGGCTCCCTTCATCTTCTCTAACTTCAACGGAACAAGTGGTGACGTTGACGTGCTTACACACGAGGTAGGACATGCGTTCCAAGGATATATGTCAAGAAATATTTCTTGTCCCGATTACCACATGCCCACAGCCGAAGCGTGCGAAATTCACTCCATGAGCATGGAATTTATTGCTCATCCATGGATGGAATATTTCTTCAATGAGGAGGCAGAGAAGTATAGATACTCCCACACCGTTGATGCTCTTACTTTCATTCCTTACGGAGTTGCAGTTGACGAATTCCAGCATTTCGTTTATGAAAACGTTGATGCTACTCACGAGGAGAGATGCGCAAAGTGGAGAGAAATTGAGAAGAAGTATCTTCCTCACAAGAAATATGACGATATTCCCGTTTTGGAAAAGGGTGGATATTGGATGCGTCAGGGCCACATTTTCGGCACTCCCTTCTACTATATCGACTATACACTTGCACAGGTAGTTGCATTCCAGTTCTTCAACGAGGCAAGAGGCAACCACGAAAGAGCATGGAGAAGATACATCAAGCTTTGCAAGATGGGTGGTAAATATCCCTTTACAGAGCTTCTTAAGCGTTCTTCTCTTAAGAATCCCTTTGTTGCAGGCACGGTTAAGAACACAGTTAAACCCTTGAAGAAGTATCTTAAGGGCTTTGATACTTCAAAGTTTTAATAGAAATAATATGTACCCACCCGAAGAATCGGGTGGGTGCTTTGTTTATGCCAGCTGAACTATCGTAAGGTGTGCACTGACGGGATTTTCTCCGCCTGCACTTGGTGTGAGAGTCAAGTCCGTTGTGTTAGTAACGGGATTGCGAACCGTCAATGTTGTCAAGGCGGTTGTGTTCAAAATAGTAAAGCCTACTATTTCGCCACCTGCTACGCCCGTGCCGACGGTTGTATAGGCAAGCTCGGTATCGTTGGCAGTCAAAACGAGCTGTCCTGTCTCTGTGACTGCGGCATTCCACATGATGAGATAGGTGCCGGGTGCATTGAGCTGAAACTCGGTATCACTTACTCTGCCGACGTTGGTGTTTGCTATAACGCCGTTCTCGGTAAAGGCAACGTCCGTGCCGGGAGTGAGGGGAGTGACATTATCCGTTGGTATCAAGGCATAGAACTCGGCATAGGATAAAACGCCACCCGGCAAGCCGCGAGGTCCTTGAGGACCTACCTCACCCTGAATGCCCTGCGCACCGGTAGCACCTGTTGCACCGACAGGACCTGTGGGACCTTGAGGACCTTGTGGACCTGTTGCACCGATAGGGCCTTGTGGTCCTTGGGGACCGGTTTCACCCTGAGGACCCTGTGGGCCCATAGGACCGATTGCACCCGTAGCTCCCTGAGGGCCTGCAGGCCCTGTTTCACCTATTGGGCCTTGCGCACCCATAGGACCTTGAGGACCGGTTGGTCCCATCACACCCTGAACGCCCTGAGGTCCTCTTGCGCCCGTTTCACCTGCGGGGCCTTGAGGCCCTGTAGGTCCTTGTGGACCTTGCGGACCTTGAGGACAAATGAAGCAGTTATCGTCATCGGGACGAGGATTGCAGCCGCATCTGTTATATTTGTAAAATTGGTTATCTCTGTTCATAGAAAATCTCCCTGAAAAAGTTTTCTTGGTGATCACTCACCCTTTACAGTATATGTCGAAAAAAGAAATAAGTGCGATGCCTTCGGCATCGCACTTTTAAACGTTTAGTTATTAATTTTTTGAGAGCCCGTCGGGTTGAGGATACTGTAACCAACGTTTACAAGGTGGTCGGCAACACGCTCAAGTCCAACGATAACGGATGAATAATAGGGGCTGAGCTCAAGGTTGCAATTGCCATCAGCAAGTCTTGTAAAGTGACTTGCAGTAAGCTCCTTTTTCTGCTCGTCAACACTTTCTTCAAGTGTTGCCAAGGCAGGCAAGTGATCCTTGTTGAGATTTTCGAAAACATCCTTTGAAACGTCGAACATCTTCGTGATATTATCGCTCATTGCTTTTATTTCTGCCTTTGCGGCATCTGAGAAGGACATTTTCTTTTCGATCATCTCAATGCCTATCTCGTGAAGATTTTCTGCGTGGTCACCGATACGCTCAAGGTCGTTAAGAACGTGGAAATAAGAACCGATAATTCTTTCGTGGCTTTGGTCGATATTGGTTGTAGAAACCTCGATCAAGAATTTTGTCAA
Source organism: Eubacteriales bacterium (assembly GCA_045643885.1). GTDB lineage: Bacteria > Bacillota > Clostridia > Oscillospirales > CAG-272 > RGIG4608. The sequence continues at coordinate 5,697 of JAZRFY010000017.1, forward strand.
TGAGTTATTTGTAAAGTTGATTATCTTTTCGTTGCTTCTGATGGTTTCGTTATGCTCAGAAGAGCCCGTGTTCATAGCAACAAGGGAGAGAGCCATGTTTTCTTCAACAAGATCAAACATATATTCCATCTCCTTCTTGACCTGAATCAAGGCAACGGAGGGGGTTGACAAAAGTCTTTCGTCAACGTATTTGAACGTAAGCTTGTCCTCTTTGGTTTCTTTATCCTTGATAATAACCATTGAATATTGAACGAGCTGTTTAACGAATGGAAGGAGAATCAATGTCGTTGTAACGTTGAAAACAACGTGGAAAACGGAAACGCGCATCTGCAAGGACATTGCATCGTCGCCGGGGAACATTGAAACGAGAAGGTTTACTGCAGGCTCCTTGAATATCCAAATGAGCGCGGTGAAGAGTGCTGTTCCAATGGTATTGAACGTGAAGTGGATCAAAGCAACTCTCTTTGAGTTTGCATTTGCGCCAACGGATGCAATAAGTGCTGTAATACAAGTACCGATATTCGCGCCCAAAATAATGAAGAGCGCAAGGTCAAGAGGAAGAACACCCGTACCAACCATAGTAATAACTACACCGGTAGCGGCAGATGAGCTTTGAATGAGGGCGGTGAAGATTATACCCACTACGATCAAAAGAAGCGGAAAATCGATCTTTTCGAAAACGCTTTGGAACATATCCATAATAAGAGGATTTTTAAAAGCATCTTCGCTTCCCATAATATTAAGACCAACGAATATCAAGCCAAGACCGGAACAGAGCAAGCCTGCGATCTTGATCTTTTCTTGCTTGAAAAAGCCCATCATAACTCCTGCAAAAGCAAGGAGATACATAAGCATATTGAAATAGTCATTTTTAAGGGCTACGAGGACACCTGTGATGGTTGTACCGATATTTGCACCCATGATAATTGGAGTTGCTTGCATAAGAGTCATAACGCCTGCATTAACAAGACCGATAACCATTACGGACGTAGCGGACGAGCTTTGAATGATGGCAGTTACACATGCACCGATGCCGACTCCGGAAAAGCGGTTATTGCTTATCTTTTCAAGCAATTTTTTCATACCGTCGCTTGCGCTTTTTTCAAGAGCTTCACTCATAAAGTTCATACCAACGATGAATATACCAACACCGGCAAGCAGCCAGATAAGACTTTGAATAAGTGCCATAATATTCTCCCTTCAGTTTTGGAAAATTATATAGAATATAATTTGATTCTAAATTTAAAGTATGCATTTGCACATACAGTAATATTTTATCACTTTTTGAAATAATAGTCAATAGAAAGTTTTTAAAATGGGTAAGCTCGCTTCAAATTTTGATTTGTCGAGGAGTTAGTGTGAACTATGCGGCTACGAATTGCACATTGTTGTAGGGACCGGCGTCCTCGACGGTCCGTTTTAAAAGCGAAGTAGCTTTTTACAAGAGAATGTTAGATTTTGTTTTATACGAAGCCGTAATAATATCAGTTATTCATTATAGCGGACCGTCGGGGACGCCGGTCCCTACAAGGTTACTTTAATTTGAAAGTTGGTTTGTACTAACATCCCTATAAATCCCAATTTATCAAAAAAGCACCGCGGTGATTCGCGGTGCTTGGGGGTGATTTTTGAATTTTTTGTAATCATAGGCTAATACATAAAAATTTTGCCACAACTTCCAATTTCCATTAATACATTTTCGGGTAATTCTGTTTCTATTAGATACGGTTGGTTTGTGTATCCAAAAAATAAGTAAAATACTTAACGGATGATTTTAGTATTTTAGAGTAGTCCTTATTTTTGAAGGCAGCAATTCTATTTTGATTTGTTTTTTCGTGCATAAAACAATCCTTCTCATATAATTTTAACCTTGTCCAGCAAAGCGAGTGCCGAAAGCACTCCGTCGTAGGCACTTGTAACGATGCCTCCTGCATATCCTGCTCCTTCACCCGAAGGGTAGATATGCGGATGTGCAAGAGCTTCCTTTGTCTCCTCGTTTCGAAGAATTCGTATTGGGGAAGTCGTTCTTGTTTCAGGGCCCGTCATCACTGCATCGGGCATATAAAAGCCGGGCATCCACTCATCAAAATCCAGAAAGGCATCCTTAAGGGATGCACCGATATATTCGGGCATATATTCATGTATTGAGAGGGGAATAGTGCCTATCGGATACGACGGCTTTACTGCGCCAAGGCTAGAAACAGTATTTTTTCCTTGTGCGATATCCTCCATCGTGCAGCTTGGGGCTTTATAGGTTGAATTTGAAACGGCAAACGCCTTTCTTTCTATCTTTCTTTGAAGCTCGATGCCTGCAAGAGGATGGTCACTTGCAAAATCCTCAGGAGTTACGGAGACCAGAAGGGCAGAGTTGGAATTGTCTGCATCGCGAGAGAAAACGCTCATTCCGTTTGTGACGATGCCGCCCTCTTCACTTGCCGCAGGAACTACCGTGCCGCCCGGACACATGCAAAAGCTATAAACGCTTCTTCCACTTTTTAAGTGAGTTACAAGGTGATAAGTCGCAGTTTCAAGAGAGGGATCATAGCCCTTTCCGTAAACAAGCTCGTTTATATGCTCTCTTGGATGCTCAACTCTGAGACCTATGCCAAATCCCTTGGGAATCATCTGGAATCCCTTGTTGTAGAGGTCACTTATCGTGTCGCGAGCACTATGACCGATTGCCAGAATGGCGTCGGTGCAGGGAAGGATCATCTCACTTCCGTCTTTTATATATTTAACGGCACAAAGCTCGTTGTCCGAATACACAAACTCGGTAAATTTTGCACCGAATACAAAGCTTCCGCCGTTGTCGATGATCTTTTGACGAATGTTTTTTACGATATTGCCAAGCTTGTCCGTGCCAAGATGGGCTGTGGATGAATAGGAAATGTCGGGGGTAGCACCTGCCTTGATGAATTCGTCAAGGATCTTTTGTTTGTATTTGTTTTTTGAACCGACCTTGAGCTTTCCGTCGGAATACGTACCTGCTCCACCCTCGCCAAACTGAACGTTGCATTCGGGATCGAGCATTCCGTACTTTATAAAGGCATCGACCTTGGTTTGCCTTTCGTCAATGGAAAGTCCTCTTTCCAAAACTACGGGCTTGGCACCTGCCTCGGCAAGAATCAACGCGGCAAAAAGACCGCAAGGACCTGCTCCGATCACCACAGGAGATATCTTTTTTGTGTCATATCTATCGTATTCAAGGCTAAGCTCTTCGACGTAAGAGCAGACCTTTTTTCTCAGCTTGAATTTTTCTTCAAGCTCCAAGTCGAACGAAACACCTATTGCCGCCTTGTAGCAAATATTTTGCTTGTCGGTCAAATCAAGGGATAATTTCAGCAATTCGTATGATTTTATGTCGCAAATTTCAATAGGGAACACGGAAACTATTTTGCTTTTTATGTCATTTTCGGTATATTTTAATGGTAATTTGGTATCAATTCTTAACATTTCCGTCCTCCTTTAGTGTATTTGTAATAGTATTATACCATAAAACTTGTATAAAAGAAACAAAAAAATCAATAATTGGTAAAATTTTTTCAAAAGCTATTGATTTTTAAAATTAATAGTGTTAAAATAATTAAAAAGTTTTAAAAAACCATTAGTTTATTTGGGATTTTGAACTATTTAAGGAGGAAAATATGAATCTTAAATTAAGAATCGTTGCGTTGTTGCTCGTTATCTTGATGTGTCTCACATCCTGCGAATTCATGGGCAATATCTTTAACCCCACAACAACTGAAGCAACACAGACTACAACAAAGAAAACAACACCAAAGATTACAACAACAGCTAAGCCCGCCGAGAATAAGTGGAAGAGAGCGGACCATTCCATCACTTCTGCAGACCTTAAGGAAATGTACACATTGACAAGAGAAGAGGTTGACGCTACTCTTGCATTGCTTGACGACATGCTTGCAGCTTCCAAGACAGCTACAGCTGAGGATACAACCGAATTTGATGCTATTTACGAGCAGTTTGAAGAGAGCTTCTATCACATGGCAGAGCAGAGAACTATCGCGATGATCCTCTATTACGTTGATATGAGCAACGAAGCTAATACAACTACTCAGGAAGAAGCAACAAATATGTTCATGGAAGTTCAGGATAAGTACAACATCATCTGCAGACAGATGTATCTTGAATCTCCCATCAAGGATATCCTTTTCGAGGGTTGGACAGAAGAAGAAATCCAGTCTCTTATGGACTACGATCCCATAGTTATGGAGATCAGAAAAGAAATCAATACTCTTGAAGATGAATACAATAAGCTTGATTCTTATGCCGAAGACTTTGACGACAAGGTAGCTGAAATCTATGCTCAGATCGTTGTAAAGAACAACGAGCTTGCAGACTACTACGGTTATGACAACTACTACGAATACGCAACTGAAAACGTATACGGAAGAGATTACGATATCGATCAGCTCGAGGTGTTCAAGGAATACGTTGTTGAATACATCCTTCCCGGATTCAGTACATCTTATGCAAGATATAAGGCGGTTAGCAGCTTGGGAACAAGTGATAAGAACTTTGTAACCAAGTTTATGAACGGTAAGTTCGACGGTATGGACAAAAACTACCTTCTTAATTATCTTGATTCTCTCGGTGACACAACAATGGGTAACGGTATGCGTCACATGTTCGAAAACAAGAACTGCATCTTCTCAGGTAAACCCGATTCTCACCCCACAGCGTTCTGCACATACCTTTACGAGTCAGAGGTTCCTTTCTGCTTGTTCGGTAGCTCAGGTCAGTCTTCTACAACAATGGTTCACGAGATCGGCCACTACTATGCAGACCTTACTAACAGTGATCTTACATCCTACGACTTGCTCGAGACACACTCTCAGGGTAACGAATTCTTGTTCCTTGCATACTGCGAGCCTCAGATTTCTGAAGCAGCATTTGACGTAATCTATGCTTACCAGCTTGTTAACGCATGCTACATCATCGTTATGGCATCCATCATCGACGAGTTCGAGCAGAGAGTTTACGCGCTTGACAGCGAAACAGTTGCTGCATATACATCTGAAGATTTCGACGCTATCATGGAAGAAGTTTGCAAGCCTTACGGTGGTTCAGTATACGTAGAGAGTGAACTTGCTGATCCCTTCAACTACTGGAGACAGGTTACAGTTACTAACCCTGTTTACTACATCAGCTATGCGGTTTCTGCAGTAGCAGCTCTTGAAATCAACTCCTTGGTAAGAGTTGATGAAGCAGCTGCATATACAGCATACACAACACTCGTTGAGGGTGTTACATCTGAAGACGGCTTCCTTGGTGCTCTTACAATCGCAGGACTTACAAGCCCCTTCGAAGAAGAAACATACACAGCAATCGCTGAAGAATTGAAATAATAAATAATTTCAAAATAATAATCCCCACTCCGATCGGAGTGGCGATTTTGTTTATCTTATGAAATTTGTTCTTGCGGGAGGCTCTTTGTCAGGAAGGCCGAATTTTTCTTTACCAAGCTCTATGCTCTTCATAAGGAAGGTCATATTCTTGGCAAGAGTTCTCATTGTCTGCATTCCCTCAAGGTCCTGCTCAGCTTCACCCTTCGCGCCACCGTGCACACTGTTCCAGTATTGGCTTGATGCAATAGGCATGCCACTTATGGTGAAATATTTATTCAACTGATCGAAGGTGGAAGAGCAGCCTCCTCTTCGCGCCACGGCTACCGAAGCGCCAACCTTCATTCTCTTGTCAAATTTTGTGCTGTAAAACAGTCTGTCAAGCAAGGAAGTGAGCGTGGAGTTTGCGCCCGCGTAGTATACGGGGGAGGCAATCACCATACCGTCGCACTCTTCGAATACAGGAGCAAGCTCGTTAACGATATCATCGATAACGCAATCCTCTCTTCCGTTGTGGCAAGCGGCACATCCAAGACAGCCTCGAATGCTCATCTGTCCTACCTGAACGTAATGAACGTCAATTTCGTTTTCTTTAAAAATCTTCATCATTTCGTCAAGAGCCAGATGCGTGTTGCCGTTAGCTCTCGGACTTCCGTTAATGATCAAAACCTTCATAATGAGAAACCTCTTATTAGTTAAGTATAAAGTTAGTTATAAGTGTTGCAGTTTCAAAAATTTGTTCTTTGGCTGTTATAGTGGGAGTGCCGTCGCCGTCCTGATGACCGTACATAGCAAATCCGGAGTGGTTACCGCCGTCAAGCTTCTTTTCAACAAGCTTACCGGAAAATTCACCGGGGAGATTTTCTTTATACTTTTCGTAATTGGACTTTTCCATTACCTCGTCTTTAGAACCGTAAACGGACAATACTCTATAGCTTGAAATGTCAATATTTGAATAGGAAGCAAGAAGGATAATACCTTCAAATATATCGGGATGAGTGTTTGCACAAACAGATGCCATGCTTCCACCAAGGCTGTGACCGCCTATGTACCAGGATTCGATAGTGGGGAACATCTCGACAACGTCGATTGCCTTGTTGATTCCGAATACTGCAAGGTTAAAGGGCATTTCAACTACCACGCAAAGGATTCCGTCACTTGCACACTCTGCCATAAGGGCTGTGTATGACGTGGGATCAACTCTTCCACCGGGGTAGAAGATAAAGCCTGCCTTTGTATGACCTGTGGGAGCATAGATGATAACGTCCTGCTCGTCGATGACGGTCTGCGTATAGGAGCCGTTGCAGTTTTCTTCAACGTATTGCTCGATCTGGTCGTTATTTGCAGGATAAACCTTTGTAAGATACATAGTAACCATTGTCATAAGTGTTGCGAGAACAACACCCACTGCAATGATGGGAGCCCACGTATTCTTTGCCTTTTGCTGAATTCGTCTTGTAAACTTTGCTTTCTTGGGTGCGTTAACGATATAGTCAGTAACGGGAGTAAGAAGAGCCATGATGAGGATAGCGTAAATTACGGGGTAGATACCGTCTGCAGGGTCCTCGTACATAACGATTGAAAGAGAAAGGATCAAAAAGTCACGAATGAACTGGATCCAACCGAAGTTGAAGGCGCCGCGCTTAACGATTGCCATGGTAAGAGCCTGTTCACCGGAGGGAGCACTACCGTATCTGTGTGTGATAGCAGTACCAACTTCAACGAAGAGTGCACCTACAAGAGCTGCCAAAAGAGGATACTCAGCCATTGATGGAACGAGTCCGCTAAGTGCCTCGGATGAGAAGATAGCATAGAACACTGAGAAGCCGATGGTAGCGACACCTGTGTTAAGAATGTATTTAGTACCCATCAAACGCCAAGCGAGTATGTAACAAAAGACTGTTATGATGATGTTTGAGATTGAGGGGTGGATTCCGGTAAAGTGCTCGATGATAAGGCACACACCGATCATACCTGCCTCGGGGATATCGGAGTTAACGTAGATATAACTTGTACCAAACGCCAAAATTGCCGAGCCGAGCAAGGAGAAGAAAATATTTCTCCAGTTGGCGTATAAAAGTATTTCCTTGATTTTTTTCATTGTTATTTACCTCTTTCTGTTTATCCGAGTAAAACGTCTGAAATAAGCATTATGCAAAATCCAACTAAAAGCGCATAGGTCGCACCTCGTTCGTTGCCGTGGGAGTGAGTTTCGGGAATCATCTCGTCACTTATAACGTAGAGCATCGTTCCACCTGCAAATGCGAGTGAGAAGGGAAGGATGACCTGAGCCACGCTAACGGCAAAATAGCCTATCATCGTGCCGACCACCTCAACAACTCCCGTAGCTGCTGCACATATGAACGTCTTTTTGGGACTTATTCCACTTGCGAGCATTGGTGCGATTATGACCATACCCTCGGGAATATTCTGAAGTGCGATACCACCTGCGATCAACAGCGCCTTTTGGGGATTGTCAGATCCAAATCCAACGCCTGCCGCAATTCCTTCGGGAAGATTATGTATCGCGATTGCTGCCACAAAGAGCAGGACCTTGCTTATGTTTGCGTTGTTATGCTCCTCGGTGTCCGTTCCCACGAGCTTGTGAAGGTGGGGAACGAGCTTGTCAACGAGATTCAAGCACAACGCACCTGCAAAAATTCCGACAACCGTTGTGATGATGCCGTATGCCATTCCTTGCTCCGTTCCGTAGTCGAGAGAGGGAATGATAAGTCCAAGCACCGCCGCGGCAAGCATAACGCCTGCGGCAAAGCCTAAGGTGATATCGGTGAATTTATGCGTTATCTTTTTGAAAGCGAATCCGAGCAGGGCACCGATAAGTGTAGCGCCACCAACTCCGAGTGCGGTTAACAAAACTAAATCCATGAATATATCTCCAAAGTATAATTATCCATAATAATTCATAGTAAGTATATCACACTTTTCCATCTTTTTCAATAATATATAAAAAAATATATTTAATTTTTTAATCTTATGCATTTGTATCAATAACCTTATGGTGTTGACAAAAGTTGCTTTGTGTGTTAAAATACATTCAAGCTTCGACTTTTTGAGGCTTTTTTCATTTCAATATTTATCTTTGGAGGCATATTTTATGGCAAACAAACAGAAGACTGCCGGCGGCCTTACCAAGAAGCATTGGTTTGGTTACATGCTCGGTGACTGGGGCGGATGCATGACATTTGCTCTTATGGCAAGTATTTTCTCAATTTACTGTACTGACGTACTTGGTATCGATCCAAACGTAATGGGAATTCTCACAATCATCTGGACAATCTGGGACGCAATCAACGACCCCATCATGGGTGCTCTTATGGACAAGGCGTTTGCAAAGAAGCACGACAAGAGAGGAAAGTTCCGTCCTTGGCTCCTCCGTGCAACACCCTTGCTTGCAGTGAGTGCTATCGCGATGTGGACAGTTCCCACATTCCTTGACGGCATTCCCCTTCTCGTAGCTCTTTTCTCATTCAAGATCCTCTACGAGGCATCCTACACAATGTTCAATATCCCCATGGGATCACTCCTTTCCGCAATGTCCAAGAATGACGCTGAAAGAGCTTCTCTTTCCTCTGCGCGCGGTGTTGGTTCAATGTTCGGTAATATGATTCCCGGTATGGTTGGCCCCGTTCTTATCGGTATGTTTGGCGATAAGAATTCAACAGGTTATATGATTACAGGTGTTGGCTGTGCAATCATCGGCTTTGTTGTTTGCTTGCTCCACTATGCTTTCACTGAGGAACGCGTTGTTGTAAACGAGGAAACAAAGGCAGACGACATCAAGATCTCTGATATCTTGCAGGTTATTAAGAAGAACCGTGCATTCGTTGCGCTCTGCATCCATGGTGTTTGCATCTGCACAATGCAGTACCTTGCTGAAAACCTCAGTATGTACATGTACTCTGCGGTTTATAATGACGTTACATATAAGACTATCGCATCCGTATTGTCCGCACCCTTTATGGTGGGCTCTATGGCTGTAGTACCCTTCCTTTGCAAGAAGCTCGGTCTTGAAAAGATCATCCGTTACACACTTCTTGCAGGTGGTGCAATTTGTGGCTTGCTCTTCGTAATGCATCTTGTTATGGACGTTAATCCCCTTGTTCACGGTGTTATCCTTGGTATCGGTTCAGGTATGGCTATGGTATCAATTCAGATGCAGTGGGGACTTGTTGGTGAAGCCATCGACTATAACGAATTTATCACAGGCAAGAGAACAGAAGGCTCTATTTACGGAACGTTCAACCTTTCTCGCCGTATCGGTCAGACAATCGGTCTTGGCTTTAGCTTCTTTGCTCTTGACTGGATCAGATATAATCCCGAAATTGAGATTCAGACTAACGGCACAATCTTTGGCTTTAAGATTTTGTGCGTATTGATTCCTGCACTCTTCATCCTTGGCTCTTGGGCGGCATTCAAGTTCGTTTGGAACATCACTCCCGATATTCGTGCTAAGATGTTGGCTAAGAAGGAAGCTGAGGCAGCTGCTAAGGCAGAATAAGCCCATACTTTCAGTATAATAATCAAGTGGCACGATCGTGCCACTTGAGTTTTAAGGAGATAATTATGGAAAAATATATTATCAATACGCCCTGTGGCAAGATTCAGGGAACGGATTGCCGTCTTGACGGCGTCGTTGCCTATAAGGGCATCAGATATGCAACTGCAGGCAGATGGGAATATCCCAAGCAGGTAACTCATTGGGATGGCATTTACGATGCAACAGAGTTTGGTCACTGTGCATATCAGCCCCGTACTTTTATCAGTGAGGCGGATAATCCCAATAAGAGATTCTACTATAAGGAATTTCGCGAGGGAATCGAATACACATACAGCGAGGATTGCCTTTTTCTTAACATATGGAAGCCCGAGGATGCAAAGGAAGGGGATAAGCTCCCCGTTCTTTTCTACATTCACGGTGGTGGATTCACAGGGGGATGCGCTCACGAAAAGCAGTTTATCGATCCCATCTGGGTACAAAAGGGAATCATTGCAGTAAGCATTCATTACCGTCTTGGCCCTCTTGGCTTCATCACTCTTCCCGAGCTTAAGGAGGAGGCAGGAAAGACGGGCAACTACGGTCTTTACGATCAGCTTTGTGCGATGAAGTGGGTAAGAGATAATATTTCAGCCTTTGGTGGAGATCCCGATGCAGTAACTATCATGGGACAGAGTGCAGGTGCTATGAGCGTTCAGCAGCATAGCTTCAGCCCTCTTTCAAAGGGACTTTTCCGCGGCGCAGTAATGAGCAGTGGCGGTGGCGTACACAAGGTGCTTTCTGCAGCTCCTGCAGATAAGATGTACGATTTTTGGCACGGAGTTATGGAGATCGCAGGAGTTAAGACTCTCAAGGAATTCAGAGAGCTTGACGTTACAAAGCTTTTCGAGGCTTGGCAGCTCGGTCAGAAGCAGCTCAAAAAGCCTGCTTCATGCTTCCCCTGTGTTGACGGAGAATTCGTTCTCGGTGCAGGATGCGACCTTTTTGCAAACGGTGTTCAGCACGATATCAGCTATATGGCAGGCTCAACAAGTCACGATATGATGCCTCCCTTTATCTATTCTATGTCAAAGAAGTGGTGTGAGGGACAAAAAAAGAAGAGCTTTACCTGGTTCTTTGACCGTGTTCTCCCCGGTGAGACCTACGGTGCTTGGCACTCAAGTGATCTCTGGTATTGGTTTGACACACTTGATAACGGCTGGCGTCCCTGGACTGAAAAGGATAGAAAGCTTGCGTCCATGATGAGTGATTATCTTGTCAACTTCGTTAAAACGGGTGATCCCAACGGTGAGGATCTTCCTGAGTGGAAGAGCGCTCAGGATAGCAAGAAGGCGCTCTTTATGGGTGAAAAAGAGCCTGAGATGTCCAATCCTTCAATACTCAAGCTTTATCATACGATGCTTACAAATAAGAACGTTGGCTTCTAAAATAACAAAACGGAGGGCTTAGCCCTCCGTTTTTGCATAGATTTGATAAAAGACCGAATATTGTGCAATTAAACACCCTAAAAACCTTGACAAATCAAGGGCTTTCGTATAAAATGAATGCATAGTACTTTTGGAAAAAGGAGAAAACTATGAAAGACAGAAAAGATATACCCGCAAAATATAAGTGGGACTTGTCCGTTATCTATGCGGACGAAAAAGCCTTCTATACTGACTATGCTCAGGTAGAAAAAATGATTAAGGAATTCCCCAAGCACGAAAAGACAATGACAAAGAGTGCAGAGGGACTTTACAATTGCCTTCGCGCTATGTGTGACACAGAGGCAATTATCGAAAAGCTTTGGAGCTATGCTTCTCTCAACTTTTCAGTTGATTCAACAAACAATGCTTTCCAGGCACTTAACGGCAAGGTTCGTTCACTTGCGGTTCAGGCAGGCGCAGCTTCTTGGTTTGTAAGCCCCAGACTTCTTTCTCTTGACACAGAAACGGTTAACGGCTGGATCGCAGAATATCCTGCACTTGAGACATTCCGTAGATTGATTGAAACAACAATGAGAGAAAAGCCCCACCTTCTTTCCGACGAATGCGAGCAGCTCATGTCCAAGCTTCAGGACGGCTTTGGCACACACGGTGACATCAGAAGCATCTTTGCAAACAGCGACCTTCGTTTCGGCAAGATCAGAAACGAGGAGGGCAAGCTCGTTGAGCTTACAGATACAAACTACGTGACCTTCCTTATGAGTGGTGACAGACGCGTTCGTCAGGCAGCATTCAGAAAGATTTATGAAACTTACGCTCAGTTTGGCAATACTTTTGCAACAACCTTCAACGCGATGGTTCGTGAAAGAGGTACTCTTGCAAAGGTAAGAGGATATAAGAATTCCATCACTGCATCCACATTCCGTGACGAGGTAACTCCCGACATCTATAACAACCTTATCAACTGTGTTCATACAGGTCTTCCTGCGCTTTACGAGTACTATGGACTCAAGGCTGAGGTTCTTGGCGTGCAGAAGCTCCACCTCTATGACGTATATGCTCCTCTTATCGGTGAGCTTGAAAGAGTTTACACATATGACGAGGCAGTTGAAGAGGTTCTTGAAACAGTTAAGATTTACGGTGACGAATATTACAATGCTCTCCGTGCAGGTCTTCTTGAAAAGGGATGGGTTGACGTTTATCCCTCAAGAGGTAAGAGGGGCGGCGCGTTCAGTGCAGGTACTCCCGTAACTGAGCCATATATCCTTCTTAACTACAAGGAAACTCTTGATGACGTGTCCACACTTGCACACGAGGCAGGTCACTCAATGCACTCATGGTTTTCAACTCACTATAATGAGCCTCATAACTCTAACTACACAATCTTTGTAGCTGAGGTTGCATCAACTGTTAACGAGCTTCTTTTGTTCCACAGAAAGCTTCGCGAATGCACAGACGATAACGAAAAGCTCTATATCCTCAATCAGCTTATGGAAACGTATAAGGGCACACTCTACCGTCAGACAATGTTTGCTGAATTCGAGCGCGACATGCACGCGATGAGTGAAAAGGGAACACCCCTTACAGCTGAGGTTATCAACAAGCACTACTACAAGCTCGTTAAGAAGTACTTTGGCAAGGACGTTGCGGTTGACAAGCAGATTTCTATGGAGTGGATGAGAATTCCTCACTTCTATTCAAACTTCTACGTATACAAGTATGCAACTTGTATCTCTGCAGCATCTGCCATCGTTAAGAGAATCGAAAACGAGGGTGAGGCATACGTTAACCAGTATATCGACTTCCTCAAGTGTGGCGGTTCCAAGTCGCCTCTTGATTCACTCTTGGTTGCAGGTATCGACATGAGAGATCCCGAGGTCGTAAACGGCGCTATCGAAGATTTCAGAAACGCTGTTGCCGAGTTCAGAGAAATCTACAATAAGAGAAAGTAATATAAACAAAACAAAGGGAACTCTTTCGAGAGTTCCCTTTTCAATATACTGTTGTAATTTATATAAGCTCTATGATTCTTGACAATATTTGTTTGATTATGTGTATTCCAAAAATAAAAACAAGTATAGTAATACCGATTATCACGAGAAAAAGGATTCCACATCCCTTGAGACAACCACCCAGACAACTTTCATCATTATTACTGTTTTCCTCTTGTGGAGAAGGGGTGGGTGCAGGATTGTTTTTTTGTGATTGAGATTCCCAATAATTGTTTGTGCTTGTAGGTATGGGAGGAGGCAAAATATTTTTGAGTTCTTTGAGCGCGCCTGCAGGTATCCAAGAGTCCATTCCCTTGCACCATACATGATCATTGGGGTGCAATTCACCAGAATTGGCCATTTGGATCAATTGGGCAATAGGATACGGTCCTATTGTCTTTTCGCCTTTTGCAACCAGATATAAGGAATCATTTTCCTTTTTAGGTGCTTCTTGGGCAGGAGTTTCTTTAGATTTATCTTCGATGGGTGTAGAGTCATGTGTTGGTGCGAATGCTAAAGCAAATGATATTATTATAACTACCGCCGCAATCACCACACAAACAATGGAGATTATTATAGTCGTATCATCAAGCGACTCATTTGTTTGGTTTGAAGAGGTTGTGTTGCTTGAAACCGTGTTACTGACAACACCCATATTGAATGTGTCACCGGCAATACTTGAATTGTTGGTAACTATACGTTCGAAATAATCAATGTATGGACCTTCTGACAAGCTACATCCGACAAATGAAAGGCACGATATCAATAAAGTAATAAATAAAATTACTGAAATGATTCTTGATTTTTTCATGATTTCCTCCTTTAAAAGCAAAATATGAAGAAAACTCCTCTGACTTGGGCTGTTTTTTTGTGTTTGGTGTAATTATTCTAACACAAATTTGTATCATTTGCAACAGTTTTGTTTTACATGCTAAAAGAAAAGGGAAAGCCCGGCGGCTTTCCCTTTATTTTATTTGCAATTTGCAAGTGCCTTATTAAATTCTTCGTCTATCATAGCGGAGTTATCAGCACCGAGCTGATATTTTTTAAATATCGACTCAACGAGCGCGCCAACGCTCTCTCTTGCTTTTTCTGAGCCTTTAAACATCGGTGTTGTAAAGCAATAGTTTGCTTGCTTGGGAACAAGCTCCATAGCAAGATATCTCAATGAACCTCCTTCAAAGGAATTCTTGATGTAAGCCTTGTATTCATCAGAATCCTTTACCGAGTTCAAAACAGGCATAGAATTAAACTGTGCCGAGCTTCTTGCTTGGAATTCCATATCGGTCATAAGGAATTTCAAGAAGAGCCAGGATGCGTATATTTCCTGTGTGTTCTTACTTTCTATAATACAAATTGAAGCTTCATTTTCGGCAAGTGCTTTCGGATTTGAAGCATCCATCTGAGGAATGGGTTCAACACCCAATTCAAAGGTGAATTCACCGTCAACCTTGGCGGGATAATAGTACATAATTCCAACTGAATTGCCGATATACATAAGAGTTTCGGAATTCGCAAAGTCGTCGTATGGACCGTAGGCAAGCTCGGCTAATTTTAAATATCCCTTTTGATACCATTCAGCAAATTTTGCAACGATTTTCTTATTCGTTTCGTTTACGAAGATATAATTATCTCCCGTTGCACTTGTGTAATCCGAGCCACATTGTGCAGCAAGTGTGATAAACAGATTTTCCGGTGATTGGTATCCCAAGGGGGTGCGATCAGGATATACTTCCTTTAAGTATTCAACGCATGCCTCCATCTCGTCCCAGGTTGTGGGAGCGTTTATGCCAAGCTCATCAAAAACGGTTTTGTTGTAATAAAGAAGGTCGGTCGATTTAGCTAAGGGGAGGGAATACAAGGTGTCAGATCCGTTGATGATCTTGCCATCGTTATAAAACGCGTCAACAAAATCGTCAAGCTGCGCCTGTGTAAATCCCATTATATCGTTTGTGGATGCCACAACGTTTTCATTATTGATCAAACCATCCAAGGGTACGACCGTGCCGTTTTCATGGTATGCCAGAAGTGTCGAGTATGAGCAAAAAACAAGGTTTGGCATAGCTTCATCGGTGCTTTTGTTCACGTGCTCATAGATTTGGTCGGCATGAGCGAAAGTCTTTGTTTCTATAGTGATATTGGGGTATATCTCTTTGAATTCGTAAGCAGCTCTTTCTATTGGAGATATACCGCTGCTTGTGGCAAAGGTGTGCCAGAATTCAATGGTCACCTCAGAACCGTCGTATCCGGATTTGATAAGGGTGCAACCGTAATCAAATGGATTTTTCCACTCGCAAGAACAAAATGCAAGTGTTGATAATACAAGGGTGAAGAGTAAAATAAATGAGATAGATCTTTTCATAAATATATACCGTCCTTGATCATTGTAATTGTAAAGAATACCTTACAATTTGATTATAGCATATAAGAAAAAAATATCAACAATTTTTTAATGTTTTAAATCATTTTTTTGCATTTTGTGTTATAATGGGCTTATTAAACCGTAAGGAGAAGAATATGAAGGGCTATAACGTTATCGTTGTGTTTAATAAAGAAGCAGACAAAATGCTTATGTGCAAAAGAATAAAGGAACCTTATAAGGGGCTTTCGAATTTTGTTGGTGGAAAAATAGAAGCAGGTGAAGACGGCACGGATGCCGCATATCGCGAGCTTTTTGAAGAGACCTCGATAGTCAGGGAGAATATTAAGCTCACGCACCTTATGGATTTTACCTATCATATGGCAAAGGAATATGTTGAGGTCTACGTTGGAAGATTAAATAAGGAAGTTGAAATAAAAGGGGATGAAAATATCCTCTATTGGACGGATTTAAATCACGATTTCTTTGATCCCACACTCTACGCAGGTGAGGGCAACATAGGTCACATCATGATGCACGTTGATTTCAACAGGGAGAAGCTGTTGGAAATATAAGATAAAATAAAAATCCCGACGGATATTTCGTCGGGATTTTTATTTGCTTTTAATTATTTGCTTCTGATGTATTCATCCATTGCCTTAGCTGCTGTTTTACCGGCACCCATAGCAAGAATTACTGTCGCAGCACCTGTTACGGCGTCACCGCCTGCATAGATGCCTTCGCGAGAAGTAAGACCGTTTTCGTCTGCGATGAAGCAACCCCACTTGTTTGTGTCAAGTCCCTTTGTTGTGTTTCTGATAAGGGGATTGGGGCTTGTACCGATGGACATGATTACACAGTCAACGTCGAGTACGAATTCGGAATCGGGCTTAACGATGGGACGGCGTCTGCCGGAAGCATCGGGCTCACCAAGCTCCATTTCAACACACTTGATGCCTGTTACGAACTTATGCTCGTCACCGAGAACCTCGATGGGATTTGTGAGTGTCTTGAAGATGATACCCTCTTCCTCAGCATGCTCAACCTCTTCCTTACGTGCGGGAAGCTCCTCCATTCCACGACGGTATACGATGTAAACGTTTTCAGCACCAAGACGCTTAGCAGAACGAGCTGCGTCCATAGCAACGTTACCGCCACCAACAACTGCAACGTTCTTGCAATCCTTGATAGGAGTATCGGAATTCTTGAGATAAGCCTTCATAAGGTTTACACGGGTAAGGAATTCGTTAGCAGAGTAAACACCCTTAAGGTTTTCACCGGGGATGTTCATAAAGTTGGGAAGACCTGCACCTGAGCCGATGAAGATGGACTCATAGCCCATAGCAAAGAGCTCGTCGATCTCGATCGTTCTACCAACAACAACATTTGTTTCAACCTTTACGCCAAGAGCCTTAAGGTTTTCAATTTCTCTGTGAACGATCTTCTTGGGAAGACGGAACTCGGGGATACCGTAAACGAGAACGCCGCCTGCAAGGTGGAGTGCCTCGAAAATTGTAACCTCATAGCCCATTCTTGCAAGGTCTCCGGCACATGTAAGACCGGAAGGACCTGCGCCGATGATGGCACACTTGTGACCGTTTGACTCGGGCTTTACGGGAGCTTCTGTTGCATGAGCATTGTGCCAGTCAGCAACGAATCTTTCAAGACGGCCGATAGCAACGGGTTCACCCTTGATGCCTCTTACACATTTGCTTTCGCATTGTGTTTCCTGAGGACAAACTCTACCGCAAACTGCGGGAAGAGCAGAGCTTTTTGCGATTATCTGATAAGCACCCTCAAAATCCTTCTCCTTGATCTTGGAGATGAATGCAGGGATGTCGATAGCAACGGGGCAACCTGCAACGCAGGGCTTGTGCTTACAATTGAGGCATCTTTCTGCCTCGTCAACTGCCTGTTCGGGTGTATATCCAAGAGCAACCTCAAGGAAGTTACCGTTGCGGACCATTGGGTCCTGAACGGGCATTTCATTCTTTTTAAGACTCATGTTAGGCATTATTTTACCTCCTTCTTGAAGAGATTGCATGTCTCTTCGTGCTTCTGTCTTTCAAATCCGCGATACATTGAAGAACGCTCGATAGCTTCGTCGAAGTCAACGAGGTGGCCGTCGAAGTCGGGACCGTCAACGCATGCAAACTTTGTCTGACCGCCAACAGTAAGACGGCAACCGCCGCACATACCTGTTCCGTCGATCATGATGGGGTTCATGGAAACTACTGTATTGATGCCGTACTGCTTTGTGAGCTTGCAAACGAACTTCATCATCACAAGAGGACCGATAGCAATAACCTCGTCGTATGTGTGACCTTCCTCGATAAGACCGAGAAGAGCATTTGTAACAAGGCCCTTAGTACCGTGTGAGCCATCGTCTGTCATAACCTCAAGAACGTCACTTACTGCAGCAAATTCATCCTCGAGAATAACGAGATCCTTGTTTCTGAAACCGATGATGGAGTGGACCTCACAACCAAGATTGTGGAGCTTCTTTGCAATGGGGTAAGCGATAGCGCATCCAACGCCACCACCAACTACTGCAACCTTCTTGAGTCCGTCTGTGTGAGAGGGAACACCAAGAGGGCCAACGAAATCGTGAATGTATTCGCCTTCCTCGAGCATGTTGAGTTTTTCTGTTGTGGAGCCAACTATCTGGAAGATGATTGTGATTGTGCCTGCTTCGCGATCGAAATCTGCAACTGTAAGGGGAATTCTTTCTCCCTCTTCGTCAACGCGAAGAATGATGAACTGACCCGGCTCTGCCTTCTTGGCAACGAGGGGTGCCTCGATATCCATAAGTGTTACTGTGGGATTGAGGACTTTCTTTCTAAGAATCTTGTACATATCCTATACCTCTTTCGTTTGTAAAAAACCGATAAAACGGTTTATATTTATCTTTATATAAAACATACTTTGTGATTATATCACAATAAGAGAAATAAAGTCAAGAAAATTCTGTTATTTATTTAACGATTTTGTGCAATTTGAATATTTTTGTTAAAAAATCTTTTTCAAACAAATGAGATTTTGTTGATTATGTATATAAAAAACGAACGCCCTCGGGCGTTCGTTTTTACCTTATTAATCGTCGTGTGTGTTCTTAAGCTCGAAGTGAATAAGGATGCTCATAAGTGCTCTGAGTGCGAACACCGCACCGAGAACGATGAGCTCGTCAAGCTCCTGTACGATAACTGTTTTCAAGATCTCTGCACCAAGCTTGAATTCAAGTGCTGTCGCAAGTCCCTTAGCAAGATGAGTCTGAAGGGCAAAGTGTTTTTTCATGAACGTATTTTGAATGTACTCACCCAAAGCTCTCACGCTGGACCAGAAAATGATGAAAATACCAATTACCTCAAGGACAATTACCATGTAGTTAACTACTGTTTCAAGGATTAAATGTAATGTGTGCATATTGCTACTCCTAAGTTTTTTATCGCACCTATTATAGTTTGAAACTCGAATTTTGTCAAGTCTTTTTTACTTTTTCGCGAAAATGTACCATTTTATCAAAAAAATTAGATATATATAATATTTATGTTTTTGTTGACAAACAACAATTGCTATGCTATAATATACTGATGTTTTATGCGCATATGTGTGCGTGTAGGGCAGTAGATTGGTTAAACAAATACTCGAAAGGTAGGATTGTATATGTCTTTTTTCATGAATAGCATTCCTGTTCCGCTTAAAAAGAATACTATGGACGTGCCCTCTGTTCGCATGAGTGGAGTAACAACAGTTACCATTCCCATGCAGATGCATATCGGCACACCTGCAAAGCCCGTTGTAAAGATGGGTGATCTTGTTCAGGTCGGAACATTGATTGCTGAAGCAAACGGAGATGTTTCATCTCCAATCCATGCTAGCGTTTCAGGTAAGGTTGCCAAGATTATTGACTACGTTACCTCAAGCGGTGCTACAGTTCCTGCAGTTGTTATCACATCCGACGGTGAGATGACTCCTTGCGAAGGCCTTGAAGCTCCCGTTGTAAACAGCAAGCAGGATCTTCTTACGGCGATCCGTAACAGCGGTATCGTAGGTCTTGGAGGCGCAGGCTTCCCCACACACGTTAAGTTTGACGTTGATTTCGATAAGCTTGATGAGCTTATTATCAACGGCACAGAATGTGAGCCCTATCTCACAAGTGATAACCACGCTATGATTGAGCGTGTATCCGACATCGAGGTAGCACTCAATGCATTCAAACAGCATTTTGGTATCAAGCGCATCATCATTGTTGTCGGTGACAACAAGAAGGCAGCTTATGCCAACATGAAGGAGCTTGCTTCCCGCATTGACGGTGTCAAGGCTATGACAACTCCCTCAACATACTCTCACGGAAGTGAAGAGGCTATCATTTATTACACAACAAAGAAGGTTCTTTCTGCGGACAAGCTTCCTATCGATCTTGGTTGTCTTGTTTCCAACGTAACAACTGTTGCAGCTATCGGTTCTTACCTCAAGACAGGTATGCCCCTTGTTGAAAAGCTCGTTACAGTTGACGGCGGATGCGTAGCTGAGCCCAAGTGCGTATATGCTCCCATCGGTACAAGCCTTGCTGACCTTTTCGCATTCTGCGGCGAGTTCACATGCGATCCCGAAAGAGTAGTTTACGGTGGACCTATGATGGGTATCACAGTTCCCGATCTTACAGCTCCCGTTCTCAAGAACACAAATGCAGTTTTGGCACTTTCCGCTAAGGACATAAAGGCTCCCAAGGAGTCACCCTGTATCCGTTGCGGTGAATGTACAAATCACTGTCCTTTGGGACTTGCTCCTGCTGCAATCGCTAAGGCGTATGCACAGAAGGACGTAGAGCAGCTTGAAGCACTCATGGTTACATCCTGCATGGAATGCGGAAGCTGCAGCTATCTCTGTCCTGCACGCCGTCCCTTGGTTCAGAACAATAAATTGGCAAAAACTCTCGTAAAGGAGGCTAATAAGTAATGGATAAGATGTTGCATTTATCTGTTTCTCCTCACGTTCATTGCGGAAGAAGCACTTCTACAATAATGCGTGACGTTCTTATTGCTCTTGCTCCTGCAACAATCGCAGGTATTGCAATCTTTGGACTTAGCTCTCTTTTGATTCTCATCACTTGCGTTGCAAGCTGTGTGATCTTTGAGGCTCTCTTCAACAAGATTGTTAAGAAAGAGCAGACAATCGGTGACCTTAGTGCAGTCGTAACAGGCTTGCTTCTTGGTCTTAACCTTCCTACAGGACTTCCTATCTGGCAGTGTGTGATTGGTTCACTCTTTGCTATCGTGGTAGTTAAGTGCCTCTTCGGTGGTATCGGATGCAATCCCGTTAACCCCGCAATCACAGCAAGAGTATTTATGCTCGTTTCCTTCAGCGCTGCAATGTCCGTTGCAGGCACACCTACAGGTGTTGACGCAGTTGCGGGTTCTACTCCTCTTGTAGAGCTTGCTGCAGGCAAGGAAATCGATATCAAGACACTTCTTCTTGGTACACACGGTGGTACAATCGGTGAAACATGTGCTATCGCACTCATCATCGGCTTCTTGTATCTCATCGTTCGCAACGTTATTACATGGCACATTCCCGTTTCCTTTATCGGTAGCGTGTTCGTGCTTTCACTTCTCGTTGAGGGCGACGCTATGAAGGCTCTTTCAATGGTGCTTTCCGGCGGACTTCTTCTTGGTGCTATCTTCATGGCAACAGATTACGTTACAAGCCCCGCAACACCCGCAGGCAAGATCATCTTCGGTCTTGGTGCAGGTCTCCTTACATTCCTTATCAGATATTATGGCTCTTATCCTGAAGGCGTATCCTTTGCGATCCTCCTTATGAACATCATCAGCCCCTATATCGAAAAGGCAACTGCACACAAGGTATTTGGAGGTAAGAAGGCATGATGAAACATTTGAAAAGCGTTTTGACACTTGTGGTGATCATCTCCATCGTTTCAGTTGCACTTGCAGTTTGCTTTGAAATCACAGATCCTATTATCAAGGAACAGCAGGCAGCAGCAGCAAGCGGAGCTCTTCTTGAGGTTATGCCCGACGGCGGTAGCTTCGAAAAGATGGACATCTCCTCTTATTCACTTCCCGCAACCATTGTTGAAGTAAACAAGTCAAGCAATGGTGGTTACGTATTCCAGGTATCCTTCTCAGGATTTAACCCCGGTAACGTTGCTATGATCGGCGTTTCTGCCGACGGCAAGATTACAGGTACAAAGTGTATCACAAATGCAGAGTCAAGCGGCTTTGGTGCGGATAGAATCCCCGAGCTTGATTCCAAGGGTCATTACAACGGTGCAGACGTTAGCACTATCGACGGTGTTGACACAGTTACAGGCTGTACTGTTTCTACAAAGGCATACCGTGCAGTAGTTAAGGATGCTCTTAACGCAGCACTTATTCTCGGTGGTGGTGAGGTTGACCTTCGTACACCCGAGGAAATTCTCAATGAAAATCTTAACGTTGCACTCGGTACAGAGGGCGTTGAGTTCGATAAGCACTTCTTTGCAGAGGTTGTTGAAGGCGTTGAAGCTATCTACGTTGCAAAGAACGGTGCAGGCTACGTTGTAGCTATCGATGAAGAAACATTCGTAGGTGTCGGTGCTGACGGTGTTACTGTTGGTGAAACAAATGAAGTTGCAGAAGCAGCAATCGCTACAATCAAGGCAACAACATTCACAGATATCGATCTTACAAAGTATGAAGGACTCTCTAAGAGAGTTAAGTCCGCTAAGGTAACCGAAAACGGCGTTTACGTTCTTGAGGTTGAAGGCTCCGGCTTTGGCAAGAACGGCGATGCTCACTACGGTGCATCCGGCGAATACATCGTTATCAGAGTTGCTATCTCTGCTGACGGTACAATTATTGATTGTTACACTGTTTACCAGAGTGAAACAAACGGCTTCGGTTCTGTATGTGCAGAAGAATCCTTCTACGGTCAGTATGCAGGCAAGACAGAAGCAAACTATAAGGAAATCGCAATCGCAGGTTCCACTATGACAACAAAGGGTTACCAGGGCGCTATCCTTAATGCCTTTAAGGCAGTTACAATTTTTGAAGGGGGAGCAAAATAATGAGTAAGAATAACAATCTTTCTATTTTGACAAAGGGTATTATCAAAGAAAACCCTGTTCTCATCCTCGTTCTCGGTACTTGCCCCACACTTGCTGTAACAAACAACGTGTTTGGTGCATTCGGTATGGGTATCGCAGCTATGATAGTTCTTATCTGCTCCAACATGCTCATCTCCGCTCTTCGTAAGGTTATTCCCGATAGCGTAAGAATTCCTTGCTATATCGTAATCATCGCAGGCTTCGTTACTATCGTTCAGATGGTAGTACAGGCGTTCTTGCCCGACCTTTATACACTTCTTGGCGTATATCTTCCCCTTATCGTTGTTAACTGCGTAATTCTTGGTAGAGCCGAGATGTTCGCAAGCAAGAACGGTGTAGTAAAGAGTGCGCTTGACGGTGTTGGTATGGGTATCGGCTTTACACTCGCGCTTGTTTGCATGGCAACAATCCGTGAGGTGTTCGGCGCTGCAAGCTTTGCAGGCATCGCAATTCCTTTCCTTGAATCCTTCAAGATTGAATTTCTTGTAAAGGCTCCCGGTGGCTTGTTTGTATACGGCTTGCTCATCTCCCTTGTATACGTTCTTACAAAGGGTAAAGGACCTAAGAAAAAGTCATTCTCATGTGAGGGCTGTCCTGCAGCTTCTCATTGTAATCCCGCTCAGTGCGACGGAGCAGAAAAGGAGGAAGCGTAAATGGAAGCTATTAAGGGTTTGCTTGTAATTTTACTTTCATCAGTACTTGTAAATAACTACGTACTTAGCCGTTTCCTTGGTATCTGTCCCTTCCTTGGTGTATCTAAGAAGATAGACCAGGCAACCGGTATGGGTATTTCCGTTATTGTAGTTATGCTTCTTGCAACTGCAGCAACATGGCCTATTCAAAAGTTCATTCTTGATCCCATGGGACTTGGATACATGCAGACGATCGTCTTCATCGTTATCATCGCGTCCCTTGTACAGATGCTTGAAATCTTCTTGAAGAAGTTCATTCCTTCTCTCCACGCAGGTCTTGGTGTGTATCTTCCCTTGATCACAACAAACTGTGCGGTTCTTGGTGTGGCTATCAACAACATCAACGATGGCTACAACTTCCTCGAATCTATGATCAGCTCTCTTGGAGCAGGTCTTGGATTCCTTCTTGCAATGGTTCTTTTCTCAGGAGTTCGCTCCAGAATTGATGAAACAAAGGTTCCCAAGCCCTTCAGAGGTATTGCTATCACACTTGTGGCAGCATCCTTCCTCTCTCTTGCATTCATGGGTCTTGCAGGAATCGTTGAAAAGCTTTTCGCTTAATAAGGAGGTAGAAATATGTTGACTAATGTATTGATCGCCCTTCTTGTAATGGCAATTGTTGGTTTGGTTCTCGGTGTGTTGCTTGCACTTTGCACACATTTCTTCGGTATAGAGGACGATCCCAAGGTAAAGGCAGTCAGAGGTGCGCTTCCCGGCGCAAACTGTGGTGCATGTGGATTTAAGGGTTGTGACGACTATGCTAATGCAGTAGCAGAGGGCAGAGCGGCTCCCAACCTTTGTATCCCCGGTGGTGCAGACACAGTTGCTGCTATCTCTGAGGTTCTTGGCGTAAGCGCTGAGGCTGCTGAAGCAAAGGTTGCATTCGTTCACTGTAACGGTGTTTGCGGTGCAACAAATCCCAAGGCTATCTACGACGGAGCAGAGAGCTGCAAGGCTGCTAACATGCTCTTTGGTGGATGCGGCTCATGTATCTACGGCTGTATCGGCTGTGGTGACTGTGTAAATGTATGTCCTGCAGATGCAATCTGCTTGAAGGATGGCATTGCTCACATCGATCCCAGAGCTTGTATCGGTTGCGGTATGTGTGCAAAAACTTGTCCTAAGAACGTTATTTCCATGCTTCCCAAGGATTCCAAGGTTGCAGTATTCTGCAGCAACGAGGAAAAGGGTGCAGACGCTCGTAAGCATTGTTCAAATGCTTGTATCGGATGCAAGAAGTGTGAAAAGACTTGTCCTAACGGTGCAATTACAGTAATCAATAACAACGCAGTTGTTGACTACGAAAAGTGCACAGGCTGTGGTATGTGCGCAGCGGCTTGTCCTACAAAATGTCTTAAGGAAGTTAGCTTTCAGTAATTAAAAATGATTTTGGGGAGGCTTTTCGCCTCCCCGAAAAAAGATTTTATTGAAATTTTAAGAGGTGTTGATATGGCAGAGAAGAGTAATGCCAAGAAAATTAAAAACGATATAATTTTTATTGTGGCTCTGGTCCTCATTCTTGCCATAATCGGTGGATTGATGTTTCTTTTGGGAGAAGAGGGAAATACCGTTGTTGTTAAAATAGACGGTGAACTCTTTGGTGAATATCCGCTTAATGAGGATAGAGTGGTCGAAATAAGATCCGAGCATGGATATAACATCATGGTTATAAAGGACGGTCAGGTTTATGTTGAGGATGCAGACTGTCCCGGTAAATATGCATGGACTAAATGCACAAATCAATCTCCTATATCATACACTTGGCAGCATATCTGGTGCCAGGAAAATATGGTGGAGATTTCGATTAACGGCAAAGTCGAGGATGGCGGTCTTGATATCGTTTCGTGAGGTGATTTGATATGAGAAGTAGAATGAAAATTCAAAGATTGACTCTCCTTGCGCTCTGTATATCCTTGGCTATGATTTTATCATACGTTGAGTTGCGACTTTTAGGAGACCTTCCTTTCAGACCCGGTCTTCCTAATATAATAATAATCTGGGCACTTTATACACTTGGGATTAAGGACGCGTCCATGATCTCTTTTGTAAGACTTTTCCTGGTTTGCGTTTTGTTTGCTCAGGGACGAGTTGACAGACTTATGTATAGCCTTGCAGGAGCACTTCTTAGTCTTCTTGTGATGGCATTGCTCAAAAAGCTTAATTTTCTCTCCAGCGTGGGAGTTAGTGTTTCGGGCGCTGTGATGCATAACGTAGGTCAGGTACTTGTCGCGGCGTTTTTGTTTGATACGTGGGCAGTGGGAACAATGCTAATCCCCCTTGCTATCACGGCAGTTGCTTCGGGCATATTCATCGGAATGTGTGGAGCATTCCTTGTAAAACGCTTCGATAATATATTAAAACGGTAAAAAAACATATTTTTTGCTTATTTTTTTATGAACATATCTCAATTTCTATTGACAAAGCAGAAAAATATGGTATAATACAAGGTGGCGAATGCCTAATAATAATTTAATAAAGGGGTTAAAAACACTATGAACAAGAAAACATTAGTTATCGTTACAGCGGTAGTAGTTGTTCTCGCAGTAGTTCTTGGTATCGTTTTCCTTGGTGGAAACACAGAAACACCTGCTACAACAACAGACAAAGAATACAAGCTCGGTATGGGCGTTGCATTCGGCGAATTCACAAACGCACAGATCAATGGTACTGTTGCTACAGTAGTTCTTGACGATGCTGGTAAGATCGTTGCTTGCCGTATCGATACATTCCAGAACAAGTACACAGCAGACGAAGAAGTAACATTCACAAGCACAAAGTCCAAGATGGAGCTTGGCTACGACTACAACATGTCTAAGTTTGGTCACTCTCTCGTTGGTAATGAAACAGTTAAAGAATGGTTCGAACAGGCTAAGGCTTTCGAAGCATGGGTAGTTGGCAAGACAGCTAACGAAATCAAGAACATGAAGCTCCAGACAATGTCTAACGGTTACGTAATCGCTAACGAGCAGGATCTTCTTGACGCAGGCTGCACAATCTCTATCGAAGAATTCAGAGATGCAGTTGTAAAGGCTTGCAATGACGAGCAGGGCACATCCTTCAAGACATCCGAGACATTCACACTCGGCGTTGCTCTTGTAAGCGAAGACAACGGTTCTTCCGTTTCTGATGAAGGTTACTCTGTAAAGATGAACATCGACATGGCTGCAACAGTAGTTGCAGGTGGCAAGATCCTTGCTACTCTTAACGATGCAGCTCAGCCCGTAGTAGTTGTTGATGCTGAGGGCAACGTAACAGAAACATCTGTTGGTAAGGGTGCTGGCATCATCAAGACAAAGAGAGAGCTTAAGGAAGACTACAAGATGGCTGCTTTCGGCACATCTCTTGTTGGTAACGAAAAGGCAACTGAATGGTACATTCAGTCTGCAGCATTCTCTGCACACGTTACAGGCATGACAAAGACAGAGCTTAAGGCTATGCCCACACAGACAATGAGCAATGGTTACGTTATCTCTTCTGATAGCGAGCTCCTTGATGCTGGTTGCACAATGTCTATCACAGGCATCATCGACGTAGTTGCTAAGTCTATCGACAACGCAAGATAATTTATCTTAAAAACAATTGAAAAGGGAGGAGCTTTTCCTCCCTTTTCTTAAATTAAGGGTGAGATTATGAAGAAAAAGCTTCTTATGACTTTATGCGCGTTGGCACTTGTTGCCGTAGCAATCGTGCTTGTTTTTGTAAATGCCGAAAAAGAGGTCGAAAAAACAAGATACGCTGCAACTGAATACGGATATTTCGACACCGTAACAACGATTACAGGATATGCCGAAACAGGTGAAGAGTTTGAAAAGACAGTCAACGAGATTCTTGTGCTTCTTGCTGAATATCACAAGCTTTTCGACATCTACAACGAGTATGACGGAATGGAAAATCTTTATACTATAAACAAGCTCTATGACGGAGAGCACAGGGTGATCAAGGTCGATCAAAGAATAATAGATATGCTCCTTTATGCAAGGGATATCTATGACAAGACCAATGGAAAAATGAATATTGCTATGGGTAGTGTCCTTTCGATCTGGCACGATTATCGTACCGCGGGTGAAGAAAATCCTCAGAAGGCAGAGCTTCCTCCTATGGAGATGCTTCTTGAAGCAAGCGAGCATATGGATATAAACGATCTCATCATTGATAAGGAAAATTCCACAGTTTATCTTGCCGATCCCAAGATGAAGCTCGACGTTGGAGCTATAGCAAAGGGATATGCCGTTGAAATGGTGGCAAGATACCTCGAAGAAAAGGGAATTGATAATTTCGTTATCAACGTTGGTGGCAATATAAGAACCATCGGCAAAAGATATGACGGAAAATTCTGGTATGCAGGTATTGAAAATCCAGGTCTTGATATTGAAGAAAGCTATATAGCTTATCTTGGACTTTCCGGTGAAGCGATCGTTACAAGCGGCTCATATCAAAGATTTTATTTCGTTAAGGGAAAGGCATATCACCACATTATTGACGGTGAAACTCTTATGCCTGCAGAATATTTGATTGCAGTATCGGTGATTTGTGAAAATTCTGCCGACGGTGACGGACTTTCAACTGCACTTTTCTGCATGTCCTTGGAAGAGGGACAGGCACTTGTTGAATCTCTTGAAGGAGTTGAGGCTATGTGGACCTTACCTGACGGAACAAGAGTAAAATCAAGCGGATTCTCTCGTTTTGAGGATCAGTATCAAAAATAAAAGAAAAAGAGCATCGAAAAGATGCTCTTTTTTTATTATAAATTTTTATTCTTCAAGTCTTTTTGCTATTCTTGTTGCCACGATATCGAGGGCGGTTTTGTTTTTGCCACCGTTTATAATGATGTCGGCATATTTTTTCGTCGGCTCAACATAGATTCCGTGCATGGGCTTAACTGTGCCAAGATACTGATTGATAACGCCGTCAATATCACGTCCACGCTCGTTTACGTCACGGCGAAGACGACGAAGGATGCGCTCGTCCGCATCTGCATCGGTAAAGATTTTGATATCAAACATTTCACGAAGGCGTTCATCGTGGAAGGTAAGGATGCCATCAACTATGATGATGGGAGAGGGCTCAAGACGGGAAAGCTCTGCCTTTCTTGTGTGGATCTTGAAATCGTAATTGGGAACGTCAACCGCTTCACCCTTTTGAAGAACACGAAGGTGCTTAACGAGAAGATCCGTGTCAAGTGCATCGGGGCAGTCATAGTTTGTCTTGATTCTTTCCTCAAAGCTAAGATGATCCTGTGGCTTGTAGTAGTTGTCATAGGAGATAACAGTTATCTCGTCAGGGAAGAGAGCAAGAAGACGCTCGGCAAAGGTTGATTTACCACTGCCTGTGCCTCCTGCAATACCGATGAGCATTGGAGATTTCATAATTGATTTTCCTTTTCAAAAAGTATTATTTTATCGAATAATATTATATCATTCAGATATTAAAATGTCAATCTTTTTTACCTTGTGATAACAAAAATAAAATCATTGTGAAAAAGCACTATTTTGACTAAATAAACGTTGTGCAAAATGCATAATCAAGTGAAAATATTTTATTAAAAATTGTAATAAAAATATAAAAACCTCTTGAAAAAAATAAAATTAAATGATAAAATTATACTGTGATAATTTACGCATACCGTTGCGAAAAATCTATGATTATCAGAAAGGAAAAACTATGAAAAAGTATTTAGCTTTATTTCTCATCTGTTGCATGGTCATGACAGTTCTTGCTTCTTGCAGTTGGTTCCACAAGGAATGCACAGAGCACGTTGATGCAGATTCCAACTACGTCTGCGACAACTGTGGAGCAGAGCTTGAAAAGCCTCCCGTCATTTGTGACGAGCACACAGACAAGGATAACGACGCAAAGTGCGACGTTTGTGGAGAAGACATTCCCGATCCCCGTCCTCCCGTATGCGAGGAGCATAAGGACGAAGACGGCGACCTTAAGTGTGACGCTTGTGCTCACGTAATGTTTGAGCAGGTTAAGTACACACTTAACATCAGTGATATCGAAACAGGTGTTCGTTCCGATAATGATATCATCAGCAAATTTACAATTGCTTCAGGTACTGAGGTAAGAAACAGAACAAAGTCTTTTGAGGGCGTTGAATATAGCAAGTCCGTTAAGATCGGTGGAACCGGTCATAAGATTGTGGTTGACGTTCCCGGTACAGGCACACTTAAATTTATCGTGCAGAACGGTTCAAGTGGTGCAGAAATGCAGTTTATCAAGGTTATAGGTCCTGACGGAAAAACTCAGGATATCGAATTCGTTGGTAGCATAGAATCCAGCCCCCTTGTTATGATCGAGGTTGAGGTTACTGAAGGTCAGTGGACTATCACTCGCGGTAAGAACGGTGGCACACAGGATATCTTCTATCTTGAGCTTGAATGCATCGTAGCGGTTGCTCCCGAAAACGGATTTGAGCTTGTAAGTGAAGGTAAGGTTGATTACCTTGTTGGAGAAGAGCTTAACTTTGCTAAGCTTTATCTCAATTCTACATTTGAAAACGGCAAGACAGAAACTCTTCCTCTTGAAAACGTTGTAATCGATACATCCCTTGTAAATATGGGACAGTCAGGCACATATCCTATCACAATTAAATATGCAGAATATGAGCCCATTACTTATTACGTAAACGTATATGCTCCCGAATCTATCAAGCTTGGCTTTGATGCTATTGAAAAGCTTGCTCAGAACTCCGCTGCAGGTAACGGTGTTTACTACAACCACAGCTGGAAAGAGGTTTATATGATCGGTGAAGAGCTTGATACCGACGGTCTTTCTGTTATCGTAGTTGCTAGCTGCGGTGACAAAACGATCGAGTTCTTGGTTAAGGATTATGAGATCAATGGATTTGATTCCTCCTTTGCAGACTTCAACAAGCTCACAATCGTTGCACACGGACTTGAAACCGAGGTAACAGTTCACGTTACTGAATCTCAGCCCACAGCTAACGAGGATGACGTTTATATGCTTCTCGTTGATCCTGCATACCTTGGTATTGCAGGTGCTATTAGTGGTCCTTACCATGTATTCAGCACTATCCAGGGTGCTCTTGACTACGCTGAACACATCGAAGATAGCGCAGTTAAGGAAATTTACGTTGCTCCCGGTCTCTATACAGAAAAGCTTGAAATCACAATTCCTAATCTTAAGCTCATCGGTATTGGCGACACTCCCGACGAGGTAGTTATCGAATGGGATTCTCTCTACGGTCTTGAGGATGCAGGTGGATTCGTTCACACCACAGACTCCACAGCAACTGTTGCCGTAAGAGAAAGCGCAGTTAACTGTGTGATCGAAAACGTAACTATTTCTAACTACTGGAACACTCAGGAAAGAATGGATGAAGCAGGTCTTGCAATCGAAAGAGGTCTTGCACTTCTCGTTCAGTCCGACAGATTCATTATGAAGAACGGCGCGCTTCTCGGTATCCAGGATACACTTGAGCTTTTCACAGGCCGTCAGTATTTTGAAAACGTGTTCATTTCCGGTTATACCGACTTTATCTTCGGTACAAACAACACAACATACTTTGAGGGTTGTACAATCCACGTTATCGACACTGAAAAGGACGATAAGGGAACAGCAGGTTATATCACAGCGTTCAAGGGCTCTAACAAGAACGAATCCGACGCTATTACATACGGTGCTATCTTCGACGGATGTAACTTTACAGCTGACGAAGGCGTAACACTCGGCTGCACAGCAATCGGCCGTCCTTGGGGCGCATATGCTGCAGTTGCAGTTATGAATTCCGAGCTTGGTGGACACATCTCCACAAAGGGCTTCTCAACAAGCAAGAACGAGCGTTACGTTTCTATGACAGTTAAGCCCACAGATGCAACTGCTCAGTTTGTTGAATACAACAACACAGGTGCAGGTGCTATTACTGAAGAGGTTGCAGGTATGAGAATGCTCACAGATGAAGAGGCTGCAACATATGCAAACTTCGAAGTAATCTTTGGCACAACAAACAGAAACGTTTCTTATCTCGATCCTTGGGACCCCATGTCCGAAGAGGTTGTAGTAGATGACAGAACATACTATTACTTTAACGGTGGAAAGGGTACGTCCGGTACGTCCTACACTTACACAGATAACCTTCAGGGAACAACAGGCTCTATCGGTGACATCGCTATCGATGCTACAAAGGGCAAGGTTACTGCAAGAGGCTCTGACACACAGATCAATGCAGGTGCAAAGCTTACGTTCAATGTTGAAGCCGGCACACTCGTAACAGTAATCTCTTATCCCGGTTACGGTTATTACACACTCAACGGCGTTGCTCACAACGCAAACGATTCCTTCAGCCAGTATTATGCAGAGGCAACTGAGGTTGTTTTTGAGGCTACTGCAACAGCATACATCTATCAGATCATTATCGATCCCAACAGTGATGCTCCCGAAGCACCCTCCATCAATCAGATCAAGGTTGAGGGTATGAATACAAATTATACAGTTGGTGATGAGATCTCTCTTGAAGGTGCAAAGGTTAACGTATACTATTCCGATAACTCCATCGTAACTGTTTCCGACTATACTGTTGATTCAAGTGCAGTTAACAATGCAGAAGCAGGAACATATGACGTAGTATTCAGCTTTGGTGGTGTTTCTGCTACAGTTTCTATAGTTTATGAGGGTGCTAATGCAGATCCAGCTATCACAGAAAATACTGTTCTTGATTTCACAACACAGGACGGCTTGGACGCAATCGCTAACAACAAGAGAATAACAGTTGAAGCAGTTTCAGGTCAGTACTACTTCAATAACGGCAACAGCCGTTTTGAGGGAACTATCTCCTTCATGGTTAAGGCAGGCGCTAAGATTATCGTAACTCCTTACCACGATGCTAAGTACGTTTCTTACACAATTGGTTACCTTGGCGAAGAAGAGCTTATGACTTACACAGGCGCTTACACTTACGAGGTGGATTCCGATTGCACAATGGTTTATACAGGTCTTGCAGGCAACTATATCTGCTCAATTCAGATCGTATATCCCGCTGCTAAGGAAAATGCCAGCGTTACATTTGGTTCTGAAGGCAACTACAAAACATCTTCTGTGATCGACGTTAGCGGAATGAGCATAAGAGATAACGGTGGTAACAATAGCCAGCTTAGCTCAGGTACTATCAAGCTTACAGTATATGCAGGTGCAACAGTTACTGTTCAC
Organism: Eubacteriales bacterium; assembly: GCA_045643885.1. Lineage (GTDB taxonomy): Bacteria > Bacillota > Clostridia > Oscillospirales > CAG-272 > RGIG4608. The sequence continues at coordinate 38,315 of JAZRFY010000017.1, forward strand.
GGTTATCCCAGCTACACATCCTACACAATTAGTGACGGTATTAACACAACTGCAGAAATCAATGACTCAGAATACACATACGTTGTAGAGGCAGACGGTGAGCTTATCATCTCCGCTGTGAATTCAAACAACTATTTCTACGGTATTGACATTACTTATTAATAATAAGATAATAAAAATAACCCCTCGGATTTTTCCGAGGGGTGTTTTTTGTTTGTTTTGTTTATTGATTCAGTTTTATCGGATTTTATTACTTGCTCTTTTTAAGGTTTACAAGAGCATTTGTGATAATACCAAGGATGAGTGAGCAAGCAACTGTTGTGATTGTGATTTCACCCAATGTAAGGGTAAGACCACCGATACCGGAGATAAGGATTACAGATACTACAAAGAGGTTTCTGTTATCGTTGAGGTCAACGTTCTGCACCATTTTAAGACCGCTTACTGCGATGAAGCCGTAGAGAGCTACGCAGATGCCACCCATTACGCAAGAGGGGATTGTGGACAAGAATGTTGCGAAAGGACCGAAGAAGCTGATCACGATTGCAAGGATAGCTGTTACAACGATTGTTGCAACGGACGCGTTGCCGGAGATCGCTACGCAACCAACGGATTCGCCGTATGTTGTATTGGGACATCCACCGAAGAGTGCACCTGCCATTGAACCAAGACCGTCACCAAGGAGTGTTCTGTGAAGACCGGGTTCTTCAAGAAGATCCTTTTCGATGATGGAAGAAAGGTTCTTGTGGTCTGCGATGTGCTCTGCGAATACTACGAATGCAACGGGCATATAAGCGACTGCGATTGTGCCGATGTATGCTCCAAGAGTTCCGTTTGTACCGAAGTCATATTCACCGCTGAATGCTGTAAGGAATGTGAAGTCGGGAATCCACTGGATATTTTCAAACTTTGCAAAGTCGATAAGAAGAAGTGCAGAGTTGTTTGTGAGGTGACCGATAACTGTGAAGATTGTTGCTACTACGTAACCTGCAAGGATACCGCAGATGAAGGGAATCATCTTGATTGTCTTTTTGCCGTATGTTGAGCAGAGGATTGTTGTGAAAAGAGTTACAAGGCCACAGATAAGTGCTACGTAAGGAGAAGCGATGCTTACACCTTCAACGAGCACGCTACCCTTAGAGAGGTCGCCGATTGCATTGCCTGCAAGAGAAAGACCGATGATAGCAACTGTAGGACCAATAATAACTGCGGGCATAAGCTTGTTAATCCAGTTTACACCTACGAGCTTAACAATGATACCAAGAACAACGTAAACAAGACCTGCAGAAACTGCACCAATGATAAGACCAAGGTAACCAACGCTCATTGAAACGCCACCTGCGAACGCAGCCAACATAGAACCAATGAATGCGAAAGAAGAACCAAGGAATACAGGGCTCTTAAACTTTGTCAAGAAGAGATACACAAGTGTACCAACACCTGCTCCGAAAAGAGCTGCTGTGGGGGACATACCGTTACCGATGATGCCGGGAACTGCGATTGTTGCAGCCATGATTGCAAGAAGCTGCTGGAAAGCGAACAAGATGGTCTTTACATAACCGATCTGCTTCGGCTTTGCGTCAATGTTGTAGATAAGTTTCATTTAAACTTTCCTCCTGATTTTTTATTTGAATTTTTATTTTGACCATAAAAAAAGCTGACGGGATACGTCAGCAATAAATCAAATATTAAAAGAAAAAACAAAAAGGGAATAGGACACCACGGCAACGCAAATTCTGTTTTTGAAGATAGAATGCATCATCGTTTTGTCCACCTTTCTGTTTACACTGGGAGTGATTATATCACAATAAAAACACAATGTCAAGAGAAATTTTAAGAAAATTTCAAAAAAATTAAATAAAAAAATCGAAACAAAGGTTTATTTTGCACTTTTTGACAAAATAAGGTGGTTTATTTTGCATCTTATGCTATTTTCTTTTTCATTTGCATAATGTATAATGATTACACAAGGTTGAGATATATGATTATAAATATTTGGTTAATTCAAATTTCAAAATATTGACACCATGTGAAAAATATGCTAAAATAATCTTAGTTGTATAACGAATGCAGATTCGTTTATATATAATATGAAAAAACTATATAAAAAGGAGAAAAAAATATGGTATATGGTATTATTGCTGTAGTTGTTATCGTACTCATCATTTCTTGCATTAAGGTAGTTCCTCATACAGAGAGCTACGTTATTGAGCGTCTTGGTAAATTCCACGACGTTTGGGGTGCAGGTCTTCACCTTCTCGCTCCCTTCGGCATTGACAAGGTAGTTGCCCGTGCAACAACTAAGGAAAAGGTGCTTGACACACCTCCTCAGTCCGTTATCACAAGTGATAACGTTCCTCTTACAATCGACGCGGTTGTATATCACAAAACATTCGAGCCCAAGCTCTATGCTTACGGTGCTGCTAATCCCGTTGAGGCTCTTGCAAACCTCACAACAACAACTCTTCGTAACATCGTTGGTGAGCTTACACTCGACGAATCTCTTACATCCCGTGACTCCATCAACGCAAAGATGACTGCTTCTCTTGACGCAGCTACTGACGAATGGGGTATTCGCGTGACTCGTGTTGAAATTCGTAACATCACACCTTCTGCAGATATTCGTGAATCCATGGAAAAGCAGATGAAGGCTGAAAGAAACAGACGTGAAACATTGCTTGAAGCAGAAGGTCACAAGCAGGCTGTTATCACTCGTGCAGAGGGTGATAAGCAGGCGATGATCCTTGCAGCTGAAGGTGAAAGAGATGCTCGCATTGCTCGTGCTGAAGGTGAAGCTAAGGCAGTTCTTCTTCAAAAGCAGGCAGAGGCAGACGGTCTTCGTGCCATCATGTCCGCATGTCCCACACCCGAGGTTATCGAGCTTAAGAGATATGAGGCTCTCGTTGAAATGGCTAACGGTACAGCTTCCAAGCTTATCGTTCCTACTGATACAGTTGAGATGGTTAAGAAGAATGCCATCTTTACAGAAACAACAGGTCTTGGTGACGACACACCCGCAGCCAAGAAGCCCACTAAGTCCGCAAATAAGGACGTTTGCTGCGACTAATTACTAAATGATATGGCAAACAAGAATAAAAGATTTATATTGACATACTCAGAAAATGCGTTTTCAGGACATGGTTTTGAAATCTGGGTGGATAAGGAAACAGGTGTAAACTACGTTTGGCGCGGATCCGGTTATGCAGGCGGTCTTACCGTTTTGCTCGACCGAGACGGAAAGCCCGTTGTAACACCCGTTGAGAAATAAGTAATTAACTAAGGGGGAGTTGAAAAGCTCCCCTTTTAAATAAGGAAAGCTATGAGATTAAAATTCAAACAAAGATTTTTTTCGTGGTTTGATAGCTACGATATATATGACGAGGCGGGAAACGTAGTTTACTGTGTAAAGGGTGAGCTTTCCTGGGGCCATCTTCTTCGTATATACGATGCAAACGGACGCGAGCTTGGACACATAAAGCAAGAGATATTCACCTTTTTACCCGAGTTTCATATGTACGTTGGAACCGAGAGGGTTGGCAGCATATGCCGTGAGCTTACTCTATTCAAACCTAAATATAGCATCGACTATAAGGGCTGGAAGGTCGAGGGCGACTGGGTAGAATGGGATTATGCCATTTATAATGCCTCAGGCACACATATTGCGCAGATTTCAAAGGAGATCTTTAACTTTACCGATACCTATATTATCGATATAAGATATCCTGAGGACGCACTTTATGCTCTTATGCTCGTCCTTGCCATTGATGCTGAAAAATGCTCAAGGGATAATTGATAAGAATTATTCCGTTATTTGTGCCAACAATCCTATTTATCTTAAACCCCTTGACACACAAGGGGTTTTTTGTTATCATATGGGTAATGTATCCAATCGAAAGGACTAAAAGCATGGCAAGAGTATCATCTAAAAAGGATAAAAATATATATCAGCAGACAAGAGAAAAACTCGAGCTTTCTCGTGAGGGAGCAAGTGAGCTTCTTGAGTGGATTTCTCCCGAGAGAATTGAGAGAATCGAAAACGAAAAGAGCTATCCCAATCCCGACGAGGTTTTGCAGATGGCTGACAAATACAAATTGCCCCGTCTTTGCAACTACTACTGCTCAAATCAGTGCCCCATAGGCCAGGAATACGTGCCCGAGGTAAAGGTTAAGGAGCTTTCTCAAATCACTCTCGAGCTGCTTGCATCTCTTAACACGATGAATTCTCAGCGCGAGCGCTTGATTGAAATCACAGTTAACGGCAAGATTGACGATGATGAAATTGCAGATTTCGTTGGCATTCAAGAGGATCTTGAACGTATTTCCGTTACCGTTGAAACTCTTCAGCTCTGGTGCGAGAGAATGCTTGCAAACGGAGTTATCGACGAGGAAAAATACAAAGCATACAAAAATAGAGAAAAATAAGAAAAAACGCCGATATTCCGGCGTTTTTCTTTTTTTATTTGGCAAAGAAATATTGACTTTATGCTAAAAATGGCATATAATATATAAAACAGTTGAATGAACATTCAATTGAAAGGAGAAAGCTATGCCAAGAAACGAATACTCTTGTGACTGCAACGTTGTGCATCACGATGCAGTTGAGCGTTCACTCAGTGCCATGCCGAGTGACGAAACAATAAAGGACCTTTCAAATTTTTATAAAATAATGGGAGATGGCACTCGTTGCAAAATGATATGCGCCTTGCAAAGTGGAGAAATGTGCGTTTGCGACCTTTGTAACGTGCTTTCAATGTCAAAATCCTCAATATCCCATCAGCTTGCCAAGATGAAGGAAAGTGGGATTGTTAAATCCAGAAGAGAGGGCAAGGAGGTATATTATTCACTTGACGACGATCACGTAAGTGAGATTTTTGCCACAACACTTGCTCATATAGAGCATAAAAAAGGAGAATAACACAATGAAAACTGAAAAAAATATACTTGTTGCATTTATATTAAATCTTGCTTTTTCTATATTTGAGCTTGTTGGAGGAGCAATAACAGGAAGTGTTGCCATTATGTCCGACGCGGTTCACGATATAGGAGATGCTGCAAGCATCGGCATTTCGTATTTTCTTGAAAGAAAGAGCAAAAAGCAGCCCGATAAAACTCACACCTTCGGTTATCTCAGATATTCCGTTATCGGTGGCTTGATTACAACGGTTATCCTTCTTGTTGGCTCTATTGGAGTTATCATCAATGCAATTGCCAAGCTTTTCGAAGCTGAACGCGTGATAAATTATGACGGAATGATCGTTTTTGCCGTTTTTGGGGTGCTTGTTAATCTTGCGGCGGCATTCTTTACAAGAGAGGGAGATTCCATCAACCAAAAGGCAGTAAATCTTCATATGCTTGAGGACGTTCTTGGCTGGGTGGTAGTACTTATCGGCGCTATCGTTATGAGAGTCGCAAACGGAGCTATTGACCTTTCCGTTATCGACCCCTTGATGTCCATAGGAATTGCAATATTCATTCTTATCAATGCAATAAACAATTTAAGAGAGGTGGTTGATCTTTTCCTTGCAAAGCTTCCTGAGGGATTTGATATCGACGAGATCAAGGAGCACGTTTGCCATATCGACGGAGTTGTTGACGTTCACCACATCCACATTTGGAGTATGGACGGACAAAACCACTATGCGACCTTGCACGTGGTTGTAAACGGCGACCACAAGCAGATCAAGGAAAAGGTAAGGGAAGAGCTTAAGGAGCACGGCATAGGTCATGCAACGCTCGAGCTTGAAAACGAGGGAGAGGAATGTGGCGAGGAGCATTGTCACGTTGAGCATAAGGAGTCCCACGGGCATCACCACCATCACCATCATCATCACGGACACAAGCACGGTCATCACCACGATCACGACGAGCATCACCACGATTGCAAATGCGAGCACGGTCATCACAAGTAAAAACACCCCGAAGGATATCCTTCGGGGTTTTATTTGTTTAATTATTTGTTCCAAAGATAAACTCTTGCTTCATAGGGCTTGATAACGGATGCTTCAACGCTATCATAGTTTTGCAAAACAAGCTTTGCAGAATCAAGATCGAATCCCTTGGGAGCTTTGAACTTAACACTCTTGTCGGTGAATGAGCAAACGACAAGGAGCTTTTGCTTATCGTCCTCTCTTGAGTAGGTATAGAGCTTGGATGAGCATTTTCCGTGTTCTGTGTACTTACCTTTCTTAACTACGGGAAGCTCTTTTCTGAGTGCGATCGCCTTGCGATAGAAGTTGAGAACGGAATTTTCGTCCTGCTCCTGATCGGCAACGTTAACTTCCTTATAATTTTCGTTAACGTAGAACCAAGGTGTGCCTGTTGTAAAGCCTGCATTTTCCTCTGCGCTCCACTGAACGGGAGTACGGGCAGAGTCGCGAGAGCCGTCCCAAAGTCTCTTAAGACGCTTTTCGGGACTCTTGTTGGTTGCCACGTTGAAATACTGCCAACGAGTCTGAACGTCCTCATACATTTCGGGATCCTTGGGATACCAGTTGCTCATACCGATTTCCTGTCCCTGATAGATGAAGGGAGTACCCTTTTGGAAGAGGTAGGAAACTGCGAGCATCTTTGCGCTTTCGTTTCTGAATTTTTCACTTCCGTAGCGGGAAACCATTCTGGGATGGTCGTGATTTTCGATGTAGAGCATATTCCAACCCTTGCCGTCAAGCTTTTCTTGCCAGCTTGTATAGGCCTTTTTGAGCTTGCGAAGATTGAAGGGCATGTGATAGTAATCGGTCATGAAGCAGTCAGCCTCCTGAGTGGAGAACTGAATGAACATATCAAGAACGGGATCGTTGTTCTCGTCGATATATTCAAGTGCCTTTTTGGGAGTTACCATGGGGGACTCTGCAAGAGTCATACAATCGTATTTAGAGAAAACGTCGCGATTGAATTCCTCAAGGTATTTGTGAAGATTAGGACCGTGGTTGAACATGAAGATACCCTTGGATGCGGGCATGAGCTTATCGTCGGGCAAGCCCTCGGGCTTGGAGATGAACGTGATAACGTCCTCTCTGAATCCGTCAACGCCCATGTCGAGCCAGAAGCGAAGGATGTTCTTTACCTCCTCACGAACGAGGGGATTGTCCATATTAAGGTCTGCCTGCTGGATTGCGAAAAGGTGCATGTAGTATTCCTTGCGCACCTCATCCCACTGCCAAGCCTTGCCTTCAAAAAGTGAATCCCAGTTGTTGGGGAGTTTTCCGTTAGGCTTTGCAGGGCGCCAAATATAGTAATCGGTATATGGATCGATTCTTTGACGGCTCTTCTGGAACCATTCGTGCTGATCGCTTGTGTGATTGACAACAAGGTCCATAATAACCTTCATTCCGCGCTCGTGAGCGCCGTCAAGCACCTTTTTAAATGCGTCCATACCGCCAAATTCCTCTGCGATATTGTAATAATCTGAGATATCGTAACCACAGTCAATTCCGGGAGAGGGGTAGAGGGGTGAGAACCAGATGCCGTCGCATCCGAGTGATTTTATGTAGTCAAGCTTGTCATAAACACCGTAAAGGTCACCCATTCCATCTCCGTTTCCGTCCTTGAATGAACGGGGCCAGATCTGATAAAATACTTTATCCTTATACCATTGTTTCTTTTCCATAAAAATCTCCTTAAAGATAAGATTATTGAAATCATTATACCACATAAAACCGTGCTTGTCTATAACAAAAAGCAATTTGTTTTCCATAAGCTCAAAAAAGCAATATGTAAATATCGATTGACAACGCGTCTTAAATAATATATAATTATCATATAAAAATATTAAGGAGTTTACTATGGTTATTTACGAAAAGGGCAATCTCAGAATAAGTCTTATAACTCCAAGACTTTTGAGAACCGAAAAGGGTGCTTTTACCGATCTTCCCACGCAAACCGTGCAAAATAGAGATTTTGAAGAGGTGAAATATACACTCGAAGAAAACGGTGATAAGATAACGGTAGATACCGGCAGAGTATTTTTCTATATAGACGCCAAAACCGGAAACGTTGAGGCAATTTTTGGACATTTTAAAACAAAATTTGCGCACAAGCCGCTTCCCGGCACTGCCAGAACGCTTGATACTGTAAACGGAGCAACAAGACTTAATGACGGAATTACCTCCCGTTACGGCGCTTCGGTAATGGACGATAGCAAGAGCCTTGTTATCCACCCCGACGGCAACGTTTTGCCAAGAGAAAAGAGCAAGGATAGATATTGGTTCGTGTATGGACACAGTTATCTTGAGCAGTTAAGAGATTTCTTTAAGCTCACGGGTGAGGTTCCTCTTATTCCAAAGTTTGCACTTGGCAACTGGTGGAGCAGATACAGAGCGTATACTCAAGAGGAATATCGCACACTCATGCAAAAATTTATCGATAAGGAGATACCGATAACCGTCGCTACCATCGATATGGACTGGCATTGGACTGACGTTATCTCAAGATTTGGTGAAGAGGCGCGTTCAAACAAGCCAAGATGCATTGAAGAGGCGCTTTATTACTATCTTCTTCAAGGTTGGACGGGATATTCCTGGAATACCGAGCTTTTCCCCGACCACAAGGAGCTTCTTTCATGGTTGCACGAAAACGGATTTAAGGTTCCGCTCAACGTTCATCCTTCGCAGGGTGTGAGATTCTTTGAGGATCAGTATGTTGCGATGTGCAAAAGACTTGGAAAAGATCCAAAAAAGAAGGAGATAATTCCGTTTGACATAACGGATGCAGAATTCAGAAGGGCATATTTTGAAATATTGCACCGACCTCTTGAAAACGAGGGCGTTGACTTCTGGTGGCTTGACTGGCAGCAGGGAACAAAGACCAATACCAAGGGACTTGATCCATTGTGGGCACTCAATCACTACCACACGATTGATTCCAAGAGAGAAAACAAGCGTCCGTTGATTCTTTCAAGATATGCAGGACTTGGAAGTCACCGTTATCCTCTTGGATTTTCAGGCGATACCATCGTCAGCTGGAAGAGTCTTGATTTCCAGCCCTATTTCACAAGCTGTGCTTCAAATGCAGGCTATACCTGGTGGAGCCACGATATAGGCGGTCACACAGGAGGAGTTCAGGACGACGAGCTTTACCTTCGTTGGCTTCAGCTCGGTGTGTTCAGTCCCGTTAACAGACTCCACTCTTCAAACTCCGACTTTATGGGTAAGGAGCCTTGGAAGAGAAGCTGGGCAGTAAATAAGATATCCGAGGATTTCTTGCGACTTCGTCACAAGCTTATTCCTTATACGTACACGGCAAACTATCACACTCATAAATACGGCGAGCCGATTTGCATGCCCATGTATTATAAATATGATGAAAAAGAAGCTTATGAGGTGAAAAATCAGTATATCTTTGGTGGTCAGTTGATTGTTTGTCCGATAACATCTAAGATGGATAAAAGACTCAATCTTTCATCCGTCGACGTTTGGTTGCCCGAGGGAAGATGGACCGATATATTTAACGGAAGATCCTATGAGGGTGGCAAAATGGTGAGAATGTATCGCGATCTTGATTCAATTCCCGTTCTTGCTTGTGAGGGAGCTATCGTGCCGATGTATGCAAATGACAGAAGTAATGATCTTTCTCTTGATCAGCCCATTGAAATACACATCTGGCACGGCAATGGTCATTATGAAATGTATGACGATGACGGAGAGACCTGCGATTTTGAAAAGGGCATCTTTGCAATAACGAGGTTTGACGTTGCAAGCGAGGGTGACTCTTTGAAGGTGACGATTACTCCAAATGATAACGGAGTATTCGCAAAGGCAAGAAAAATGGTTTTGAAATTCAGAGATATCGAAGCGGATGACATTGAGATCACTCTTGAAAACGAGCCTGTTGCCGTTGAAATAGCAAAGGTTGCTCTTTGTAAGAACGAAAGCATTGAGGAGCTTAAAAATGAGATACTCACAAGAGCACAGGGCTCTAACAACGTAAAGGGAAGCACCTTTAATAATGGCAAATATCCAAGACACATCCTTGACGCAATCAAGGAGCTTGATGCACTTGTAAAATAGGCATATACTCATAAATTGTTGACTTTTGTAACAACATATGATATCATTGAATCACAAATTATAGAAAAGGAGAAATATTATGGAATTCTCACTTAACAGTCCGATTATCTTTGCACTCGTTGCAGTGATACTCGCTGTAGTTGTAGCTCAGTCCGTGTTCTTTCTTGTAAAGGCTTATAAGAGAGGTCGTGAATTGGGCATTGAAAAATCAGTATTGAACGATACTATTAAAAGATCTGCTATTTTTACAATAGCACCTGCTGTTGCTATCTTTATGGGTGTTGTATCACTTGTAAAGATGCTTGGCGTTGCACTTCCTTGGTTAAGACTTTCTATTATCGGCGCACTTACATACGAATTGCCCGCAGCCGAGCAGGCACTTGCTGCTCTCGGTGTTGATGCAGTTACAGATGCAAAGCAGTATACAACGGTTGCATTCGTTATGACATTCGGTATTGCAGCAAGCCTTATCGTTGCTCCCATTACATGTAAGATGATCAGTGGTGGTATGATGAAGATTAAGGATAAGGACAAAAAGTGGATGGACTACCTTATGACAAGTATGTTCGTTGGTATGCTTTCTACCTTCCTTGGCTATATCGTTTGTGATCTTGGCTTGGTATTTGAAAAGGTGGACGGTGTTAAGACACTTGTTTTCCACTATCAGATTGAGCATTGGATTCCCGTGTTTGTTCTTATAGTTTCTGCATCACTTATGGCTATTTGTGGCCTTCTTCTTAAGAAATTCAAATGGAAATGGCTTAATGACTATGCGCTTCCCATCTCCATGATAGGCAGTATGGCATTGGCTATCCCGATTTCTATACTTATTTTGGAATAAGGAGGTAACGGTATGAATTATATTGATAAAATGCATAAATGGGGAAGAACCTGGGCACTTGTTACTTGCACCATGATCTTTGCTTTCCCCTTTGCTTTGGCTATTATTTTTAATGCATGGCCCGACCTCGGCGTATTCTTCAAGGGACTTTTTGGTGTTGCATTTACCTTCTGGCCAGTTGGCATTATTGAAGTTCTTACATACACACCCATGCTTGGTGTTGGTGGTACTTATCTTAGCTTTGTTACAGGCAACCTTACTTCTCTTAAGGTTCCTTGCGCTCTTGATGCGATGGAAAAGGCAGAGGTTAAGGCAGATAGTGACGAGGGTGAGGTTATTTCCACGATTGCTATCGCAACTTCTTCAATTATGACTATAATCGTTATCCTTATTGGTGTAATTATGATCTTCCCCTTACTTAGATTTATCGAAAGCTTCCCTCAGATGAATTACGCCTTCGACAACGTTCTTCCCGCACTTTTTGGTGGACTTGGCGTTGTTTACTTGTCAAGATATTTCAAGATAGCGATCTTGCCCGTATCCATCATGCTTCTTTTGTTCGTTTTCGTGCCTTATCTCGATTCAGGAATGGTAGGTATCATGATTCCCGTAAGCATGTTGATTACTCTTGCTTACTCAAGAGTTCTCTACAATAAAGAGAGAAGAGCAAACGGAGAGATATAATGATAGCTTTATATATTGTTTTAGGCATTGTCGTTTTGCTTCTTGGCATAGCAGTCGTTAAGGCCTTGACCTTCGTTCCTTATAAGGAAGAGAAGATCGAGGTCAAGGAAGTAAGCGTTGACGTTGACAAGGCGGCAAATGCTCTTTCTGAAATGATAAAATGCAAGACTATCTCTCACAGAGATAGATCCTGCGAGGATGATGCGGAATTTGAGCGCTTTATCGAGCTTTTGCCCGTACTCTTTCCCCTTATTCACAAAAATTGCACTCGCGAGCTTGTGGGTGACAGAGCTGTTCTTTATAGACTTTGTGGTAAATCCTCTGAAAAGCCCACCGTTTTGACTGCACATTACGACGTTGTTGACGTGGACGAGGAAAACTGGAGCAGAGCGCCGTTTTCGGGTGACATTGAGGACGGTACAGTATGGGGAAGAGGCTCTTTGGACACAAAGGTAACTCTCAATGCTGCAATGCAGGCACTTGAGGCTCTTCTTGAAAAGGGATTCGTTCCCGAAAACGATATCTATCTTGCCTTTTCAGGTAACGAGGAGATTAACGGAGAGGGACAACCCGAAATCATCAAGCTCTTCAAGGAAAGAAATATTGATCCCGCCTTGGTTCTTGACGAGGGTGGAGCAGTTGTAAATCACGTTTTCCCAGGTGTTCATACTCCCTGTGCTCTTATCGGCATTGCTGAAAAGGGAATGCTCAACGTTGAACTCAGATTCACAGGTAAGGGAGGACATGCATCATCTCCCAAGCCCCATACTCCCATAGGCAGACTCAGTGCAGCTTGTCTGAACATTGAAAATCATCCCTTTAAATATACTCTTTCCACTGCGGCGGCAAAGATGTTTGATACACTTGCAAGACATTCAACCTTTGCATATAAGCTCATTTTTGCTAATCTTTGGCTCTTTGGACCTGTGCTTTCCCTTATCGGCAAGCTCAGTGGAGGTGAGCTTAATGCTCTTATAAGAACCACATGCTCATTCACTCAGATGGAAGGCTCAAAGGGAATAAACGTTATTCCTCCCAATGCTACAATGTGTGCAAACCTTCGTTTGATCCCCGGTGAAACCAAGGAGAGCGCAGAGGCATACCTTCGCAAGCAGATAAAGGATAAGGATATTCAGCTTACAGTTTTAGAGGGTGAAAATCCTTCCCCCATCTCAGTTGTTGGCGGTGAAGCTTGGAAAAAGATATCCGATGCAGTTAAGGGCACATGGAAGGATACCCTGGTGTCCCCATACCTTATGTTTGCTTGCTCTGACGCAAAGCATTGGAGCAGAATCTGTGATAAGGTATACCGTTTCTCTGCAATGGCTCTTACTAACGAAGAAAGAGCAAGTATTCACGGAAACGATGAAAAGATAACTCTTGACGGAATCAAAAAGAGCGTTGAGTTTTATACAAGACTTATTGAAAAATGCTAAAAAATCGGCTATTCCTTTTGGATAAGGAATAGCCGTTATTTTTATTTATTTTTGTTTCGCAATTCGTAGAATCTCTTGACCATATTAACAAACTTCTGAGCGAGCTTGCCGTCGTCAAGCACGCAACGGTAGGTCGTTTTACCGTTTTGAATTTCAATTCTGCATCCAGGCTTGAAGGGAATGGATGCAAACGAGGTAAGGGGTACTTCGATATACGCAGCCTCGCCGTTTATTGTGCCGTCGATGATGAATTTATCTTGGTTAAGAGTAATTTTTGCTCTGCCGACGTCAAGGTATTTCTTTTTGTTAAAGTCTATCGTCTGGATGGTCGCATTTGATGAAAGCTCTGAGAGGGAGCCGTCTTCAATGCTTTCTCCCACCTTGCTATAAACCATACGTGCCCAGTCGGAAACGTATATTATCTCCTCATTTGTACTGCCGGAATTGTGCAAGAAGCCGTATTCGTCGGATGTGTGTGCAAATCCACACTCGGTACAGTAAAGAGTGTTTTTATCCTTTGATCTGATAGTAAACTCTTTTTTACAGTGAGGGCATATGTAAAGAACGTTTTCAAGTCCTTCAACGTTGTCGCCGTTCTTGTATTTAACGCGTGCCTGCTCCTGCTCTCTGTACGCATCAAAGAGAAGCGCATTTTTAACAAGCTCTTCAACCTTTTCTACGGGCATATTGGGAAGCTCAGCTCTATCGATAAGCTTATAAACGTCCATATAAGTTCTACCTGGACGCATTTTTCCACTCCACTTGGGAGTACAGAAATAAGTTCCCGCAGTTCTTGCCACAAAGATATCTGCGTCAAGTCTTTGCAAGAATGCATAGGTCGATGAGGGGATGGGCGTTGAAAGGCCGTCCTCACACATAAGACCTGCAGGATAAATCATAAGAATTTTATTTTCCTTTATCGTAGAACGCATTTTGATAACGTCCTTGATAGAGGTCTGAAACTGTTGCTTAGGAATAACTCCCACCTTGTCCATTAGTCCTCTGAAGGGGAGGGTATTATAGAATGAGTCGCTCACAACAAAGGTCATAGGACGCTTGGTTGCGCTAACGAGAGTGGTAAAATCAAGGGCAGCCTGATGATTGCCTATAAGTACGATAGGGCCTTCGGCATTCTCTATTTCATTGCGAATGAATTTCCTTTTGAAAACGAATGAGGAAACAACACCCGCAAGCGCCTTAGCAACTCCGTAAACGAGCATATTCTGCTTAGCTTTAGCCATAATTATCTCTTTCTATTCGGGGATTTTGATAATATATGTATATTTATCGATAATATTTTAACACAAAATCGCGCTCGTTTCAATCCTTTATTTTTAAAAATAACAAAATTTTTCAAATTTGTGTATAAAAAGCCAATAATTGACCTTCTACAACGCCCAAGATTTTACAAAAACATTGTGCATATTGCATATATTTAGATATATAAACATTGAGAAATGTGTACAAAATAATTACCGTTTATGCTACATAAATGCAATTTGTGAAAACTACTTTTTTATTGGTAAATTTTATGATAATATATATTAAAAGATTGATAATTAATACACATACTGAATAAATATTCGAATACAAGCAAATTACGGAGGACTTTATGAATAAAATCAAGCAGATGTGGAATGATTTTGCAGATAAAAATCCCAAAATTGCTCAGTGGGCAAGAGAAGGAGGACTTTTCTTCCTTGTAAGTAACCTTATAACCATCATAAGAGGCCTCCTTGTTTCACTTTTGCAGCCTGCTTTTGGATTTTTGGGAAGTGCAGCAATCGGATTTCCCGATTTACAAATGAATATTTTGGGAATTGAGTTTTCCTGGTATATCATCGGTGCTAACGAAGAGCAGGGTGGTGTAGCTTATTTCACAGCGTTTTTGATTGCTTTGTGGGTATGTGAAATCATCAACTTCTTTATGCAAAGAAAATTCGTTTTTAGAAGCAACGGAAATATCGGTCGTCAAGCGGCACTCTATTTCCTTGCATTTACAGTTGTAACGTGCGTGGTAAATGCCATCAGCAATCTTTGGATTGGTGTTGCAAGCAATTTTGTTAGTCCCATCATCTATAACCTCGTAACGACATTTATAACAGGTGGTGTTGCAATGGTGGTATTCTTCTTTGCAAACAGATTCATCTTCAAGGAATCCGACAAAAAGAATTAAAATTTTTATTAAAGGATAAACACATTGAAAAAAGTATTTAAAAAAACGTTAATCAGCAGTACAAGAGTCATCTTGCTTTTGATTGTCATATTAGTTCTTACGGTTTCGTGCAGAGTGCACGCTCCGTCTATGGGTGGTGGAAATATAAGACCCTCTGACAAGATAGAAAACAGACTGACTTCCGATGAATACAAGATAGCGACCTTCGAAAACGGATCTCCAAATGGATTTCATTGGAGAAACGACAGAGGAAACGGATATCCCTTTAACTGTGAGTTCCGTGGCTCCAACATCTCTTTTGAAAACGGAGTGATGAAGCTGATATTAAATAAGGTCGAAAATAAATATATCGGTGCCGAATACAGAACGAATGCAAAGCTTTCATACGGATATTATTCAGTTTCGATGAAGGCTGCAAAGTGCCCCGGCGTTATCTCCTCATTTTTTACGTACACCTGGGGACCCTGGGATGAAATCGACATCGAGTTTCTTGGTAACAACACAACGATAGTGCAATTCAATTATTACACAAACGGTGTTGGAGGCCACGAATATTACTATGAGCTTGGCTTTGACGCGTCCGAGGATTTTCACGAATACGGCTTTGATTGGCAAGAGGACTCGATAACCTGGTACGTTGACGGTGTTGCAGTATACCGTGCGACAGAGGATATTCCTTCAGCTCCCGGTCATATTATGATGAACCTTTGGAATGTAAACGAGGCTGTTTCGGAATGGGCAGGCAGATTTGATGAAACTCAGCTTCCCGTACAGTCCGAATATGAATGGATAGGATATCAAAGCGTTGAATAAAAGAACGCTTAGGATATATATAAAATTATTTTTTTAAATATAGGAGGAAACTATGAAAAAGAGAATTTTAGTAATGATCGCATTGATGCTTGTAGTGGCTATGTCACTTAGCAGCTGTCAGCTTCTCAACACTATCACTGATTTCTTCAGAGAAACATTCGGCAAAGAAGTTGCTTTGACAGATGCTCCCCTTAACGCAGAAATGCTCATTAACTTCGCAGACGGAGCAAATCCTGACGTTTTGTTCGAGTCTGACGGTTGGTCAAACGGTGACGTTTTCAACGTTGTTTGGAAATCACACAACGTTCACTATGAAGACGGCATTATGAGACTCGGTATCACCGAGGAAAAGGCAACAGCGTGGATCGATAATGCAGAGGTTGAATATAACTATACTGCAGGTGAAGCACGCTCACAGAATTACTATCATTACGGTGATTATGAGGTTTCCATGAAGCCCTCTGCAAATCCCGGTACTGCAAGTACATTCTTCGTTTGCACAGGTCCTTATGACCTTAAGGACGGCGTTCCCAATGCACACGACGAAATCGACATCGAGTTCCTCGGTGACGACACAACACATGTTCAGTTCAACTTCTTCGTTGACGGCGTAGGTGGCAATGAATTTATGTACGACCTTGGCTTTGATGCATCCGAGGAATTCCATACATACGGATTCCGTTGGGAACCCAACGCTATCACATGGTTCGTTGACGGTGATCCTGTTTACAAGGTAACAACAGACGAGGTTGAAGAAGGCAAGAACCTTAATCACGTTGAAAAGCTCCCCTCCACAGCAGGTAGAATTCTTACAAACTACTGGTGCGGTAACGAAAGAGCTTGGGGTTGGATGGGCAAGTATGAAGGTGAACAGAACGATAACGGTACAACATATCAGTGGATCAAGACAAGTGCTGAAGGCGCTCCTCTTAATCCTCCCGTAGACGTTCCTCCCGTTGAGGGTGGTGACGAAATCGATTGGACAGCAATCGATCCTATCGCTCCTACTTTCGTAACAACACCCGAATATACAGTTGAAATCGATGGCAACAAGGCTAACGTAACTTATACAGACGTAAGCGGTAGCGCTTATAAGCCTATTGAAATGGACGTAACAGAGGCAGTTGAAGGCAAGAACTTCGTACACCTTTTGGTTACAAATAATGGTACAGAAACAGTTAACGTTCGCGTTAATATGTACGATCCCACTCTCACAGGTAACAACACAGCATCCAACATCTCCGCTACAATGAACGGTGAAGCTGTAAGAACAGACCTTGAATGGGGTGGCTCATTCTTCGATATTCCCGCAGGTGAAACTGCAGAGCTCGTTGTACACTTTGGTGTTGGCGGCATTAAGCTTCAGCTTATGATCGACTCCTCCAGAAATGACGGCGTTCTTCGTTCCGGTAACGTTACCATCGAAGATATCAAATTCACAGCAGTTGGTGAAGTTGAAGCTCCTCATAAGTGCGAGGACGCTGATGAAGACGGCAAGTGTGACGGTTGTGGTGAGGATATGCCCATCGTTACTCCTCCTGCTGCAGATCCCGAATCCGGTAACCTTACATCCACAATCGGTGGTGTTGCAGTTCAGCTCGGTGGTAACGTAACAGACGGTTACGGTGTTCACGGTGACGAGGAAAACGGCACAATCAGAGTAGAATACACAAATATTTCTACAAATACATATGAAAACGTTTGGGCACAGATTTCTGAGGTTGCTGCAGGCAAGTCAGAGGTAAGCCTTAAGATTAAGAACAACGGTGAAGCAACAGCTTATATCACAGTTAAGATCGAGGCTGCAGGTGCAGTTGCTCTTATGGAAGGCAAGATGGAAATCCCCGCAGGTGAAGAACAGACATATACAGGCACATTTGAAGGTGTTGCTGATAAGCTTTACTTCTTCATCGACTCCGGTTGGAGCATGGAAACAACAACACACGCAGGTGAGGTTGTTATTTCTGAAATCGTATTCGCAGGCGAGACAGCTCCCGATGACGGTGGAGACGAGCCTCATCCCGAAAAGCCCACAATCGAATACACAGACCTTTACGTTGAATGGAAGACAGAAAACGCATACGTTATCACAACAACAGATACATATGTAAATGCTGCCAGAATTTCTTATGAAGGCATGGCTCAGAATTCTTGGGCTAACGTAAATATGTGGGTAGAAGACAAGTCTGCTGATTGCTCAGTATTCAGCATGAAGCTCACAAACCACGGCGAAGCAACAGTTAGCGTTTGGGTACAGATGAAGGATGGCACAGGTGCTGAGCTCATCAACCAGAACGTTGATATCGCAGCAGGTGCAGAAGAGGTTGTAACATTCGACTATACAGGCACAGCTCAAATGATCTTCTTCTTCATCGACTCTACTCACGAGGCAGATGCAGAATCCAACACAGGTGATATCACAATCTCCGAAATCAAGCTTGGTAAGGTTGTTGAAGCCGAAGAAAAGCCTCCCGTACAGGAAGAGCTTAGCCTTGAATGGTGGACATCAAGCAATGATTATTCAGTAGAAGGCAATACAGTTAATTATAACGGTGCAGGTAACTCATATTCATGTGCAGGCGCTCCCATTGATTCCTTGGCATCCGGCAAAACAACATTTACAGTAACTATCACAAACAACGGTGAATCCGATTCTCGCGTTCGCGTTGACATCCAGGGTACAGTGAGTGTAGGTAACCACGCGGTTATCAACACTGCTGCAACAGGTGGCGACGTTTGGACAGATGCTGAATGGGGTGGCTCAACTGTTACTGTTAAAGCAGGTGAGAGCGTAACTCTCGTTATCACATACGACGAAACAACAGAACGTGGTGCAGTTACAAATCTCGTGGTAATGGTTGACTCCGGCAGAGGTGTTGCTGATACATTTAACAGCAGTGTTACTTTCTCCGCAATGAGCTTCCAGTAATAGCACACATTATTTGCTAAAAAGCAATAAATAAACAGCAAGGCGGCTGTCATTTGACAGCCGCTAAGCAATAGATTATAGGAGAAACCTATGAACAAAAAAGAAAAATCAAAGGATAAAAGCCTAAACAAAGGTATAACCGGTCTTGCTATCGGTATGGCTGTGTTGTTCATTTTCACAATTGTGTTGAACACATTATCCCTTACAAAATTTGATAACATTTTTGAAAAATTCTTTGGCTCTACCGAGTCAGGTGTTAAGGGTGACACTCTTGGTGCCGACGTAGAATACTACAAGAGTGATTTCAACAGTGCAAGTGAGTTATACGCATATGAAGAAAAGAAGGTAGCCGAGATAGCAGAAGAGGGTATCACACTTTTCGAAAACAACGGTGTGTTGCCCCTTAAGGTCGGCACAACCATCAGTATCTTCAGCCATTCCTCCGTTGACCTTGTCAGTGGCGGTTCAGGCTCGGGATCGGGCTCATTCGAGCTTACAAAGGACCTTAAGGAAGGTCTTGAGAATGCAGGTCTTAAGGTAAATGAAACACTTTGGAACTTTTATAAGAGTGGCGACGGCTCATCCTATAAGCGTGGCACAGGTGTTATCAATTACGGTGCAGACCTTGACTGGTCAATCAACGAATGCCCCTTGAGCGTTATTACAGGCAACCGTGCGGTTATGAATTCACTTGACGGCACAGTGGCTATGTTCGTTCTCTCCCGTACAGGCGGTGAGGGTGGTGACGAGGCTCGTGATATGGCTGCATTTGGCGGCAAGTCAGGTCAGCATTATCTTGAACCCGACAAGACAGAGCTTGAAATAATCAAGTATCTTAACGAAAATTTTGATGACGTAATCCTTCTTATTAACTGTAACAATGCGATTGAGCTTGGTTGGGTAAAGGATTATGAAAATATCAGTGCAGTAATCAATTTCCCCGGTAGTGGTAGAACAGGTACTTACGGACTTGGATATATGCTCACAGGCTATGATGCCGACGGCAAGGAAATATCTCCCTCCGGTCACCTTGTTGACACTTGGGTATACGATAACTTCTCATCTCCTGCAATGCAGAATATGGGTGACTTCCGTTTCACAGGAACGGATTATTATTACGTAAACTATAGCGAAGGCATTTACGTTGGCTATAGATATTACGAAACAAGATATGAGGACGTTGTTTTCGGAAGAAGTAACGTTGGCTCATACGATTATGCATCAACAGTAACTTATCCCTTCGGATACGGTCTTTCTTACACCAAATTCGAGTGGAGTGATTTCAGTATGAGTGAAGCAGACGAAAACGGTATGATAGATATCACCGTTAAGGTAACTAACGTCGGCTCTCGCACAGGTAAAGAGGTAGTTCAGATTTACGGTCAAGCACCCTATCTTGGCAACGTTGAGAAATCTTCAGTCGTGCTTGTAGGCTTTGCAAAGACTAATGATCTTGCTCCCGGTAAATCCGAAACGGTTAAAATCACTGTGGATCTTAAACATCTCACGTCTTATGACGTTAATGCAAACGGTGGCAAGGGTGGATATATTCTTGACAAGGGCAATTACTACATAACCGCTGCAAGCAACGTTCACGAGGCTCTTAACCTTATCATCAATGAAAAGGCAGAGCGCGAAGGACTCACACTTGATGCATCCAAGCTCGTTGAGGGCAAGCAGGACGATTCCTATGCTCGCGACGGTGAAAGCATGATAGGTGTTCATATTCAGGAAAATTATGATTCCACAACTTATTCTGTAGCCGATGAGGGCTTGCAGACAATCGAAAATCAGTTTAACGACTCCACTCTTGAGGATGCAGTATATCTTTCAAGAAGCAACTGGAGTGTCATGGAAAATGAAGGTCTTCGTTACGGAGATATCTCCTCTGTAAACAGCAAGGCAGAGGTTAACGGAAAGCAGTTCCAGGCAGAGGCATCAGCCGAGCTTTTGGAGGCGCTTAAATCATTCTACTCCCTCAATCCCGACGCAGGCAATGAGGCAATAGTTGAAGTGGCATTCGGCAAGGATGGAGACGTTGATTTTATCGACCTTCGCGGTCTTGCATATGACGATCCTCTTTGGGATGAGCTTCTTGATCAGATCACTCTTAAGGAGCTTTCCAAGCTTATCGACGAGTGTGGATATTGCTCACCTGAGATCAAGTCCATCAATAAGCCCAAGGTAACCGACCTTGACGGCCCTGCAGGACTTAACGATATCATCGCACACGGCTCAATGCCCATCGGTGAAGGTCTTCAGGCTATGACGTGGCCCACACAGTATATGCTTGCATGTACATGGAACGTAACTCTTGCAGAGGAGATGGGTAGAGGAATTGCCGAGGATGGCCTTTATTCAGATACTTGTGGTTGGTACGGTCCCGGAATGAATATTCATAGAACTCCCTTCGCAGGAAGAAACTTTGAATACTATTCAGAGGACGCTTTCATCTCCGGTGTGCTTGGTTATGCTGAGGTAAACGGCGCTGCTCAAAAGGGTATGTATGCGTTTATTAAGCACTTTGCACTTAATGACCAGGAAACGCACCGTGATGAATACGGTCTTGCAACCTTTGCAGACGAGCAGACTATTCGTGAAATCTATCTCAAGCCATTTGAGATGACTATTATCGATAACACTGTGGAAATCGATTACAACGAGCCCATCAAGAACGATGAGGGCAAGATAATCGGCTATACTAAGAAGCAAACAACTGTTCCTGCAGCAACTGCTATTATGACGTCCTTCAATAGAATCGGCGCAACCTGGGCAGGTGGTCATTACAATCTTATCACCGAGGTTTTGAGAAATGAATGGGGCTTTAACGGCTTCGTTCTTACCGACTATGAGGTAGGCAGAGGCAAGGGTGCTTATATGGATACTATCCAGAGCCTTGCAGCAGGCGGTGACGGTAAGCTTAAAACAGTTGGTATGGATGCTCTCTTTGGATTCAATATCGCTCAGTATCCTGAATATCAGGAAATGGGTAAAGAGGCAGCTCACCACATTCTTTATACAGTAGTTAACTCTGCAGGTGCAAACGGATTCGTTCACGGCGTTCAGTACGTTAACGGATTTGCATACTACAAGATAATCCTTATCGTTTGGGATATCCTTGCAGTAGCTGCTCTTGTATATCTTGGTGTCAGAATCAAGAAAAAGCTCAAAATGCCGCGCGTTGAATCTAAATCAGACGAGGCAGAGGCTTAATTAAATAAAAAACAAACCGAGCTTGGCTTGTGCCAAGCTCGGTGCTTTTTGTTTAGTTGAATCTGACTATTTTATTAGCCAATCTATAGAAAAATGTTGAAAGAGCGCGACCAAATTTTCCGTGAATGCAAATAATGCTCAGGGGAGTGAAGTGTCTGAAGTGACGTCCCCACTTTTTATCGTGCTTTTTGCAATTGTCCCACATTTTTTCAAGATCGGCATCGGACTTATCGGTATTGTTTAGTCTTGTGAACATGATTGAGATGCCAAACATCATAAAAAGCTCGTGCTTCAAATATTTTTTAAGCATCTTCTCCTTGATTTCATCGATGTGGAATGCTTCAAAGCTCTTTTCGGTAACGAGAAGCTGATGTGTATATCTGTTTTTCATCACGTTTTCTTGAACGGATTGGTCAGGTCTGCCTATCCAATAACGGTAGAGATCGTGGGGAAAATAGTACATTCTTTCAACGCGGGGAAGAGTCTTGCATACCATAAGGTTATCCTCGTAGAACACCTTTCTTGGAAGAGGCTCGTGCCATTTCTTCATATGCTCAAGTCTGAAAGTACATGAGTGGATAGTGAGCATTTGGTGAAGGGCAAAGGGACGTGTTTCGCTCCAGGAAAAGATTCTGCTTTTTGGGAGCGCGTTTGAATAATCGATGGATCTGTCACCGATCCCGTCAGTATGTACGTAGAAATAATTGCTTACGACAAGGTCAGCGCCACCTTGATTTTCACACTCCTCAAGCGCGTCGAGGAAGGCAGGGAAGTCGGAGCTTAGGGTATCGTCACTGTCAACGACCTTGAAATATATGCCCGTTGCATTATTAACACCTTGATTTATGCCCTCTCCATGACCACCGTTCTCCTGATGAACCACCTTGACGATGTCGGGGTGCTTTTCGGC
Organism: Eubacteriales bacterium; assembly: GCA_045643885.1. Lineage (GTDB taxonomy): Bacteria > Bacillota > Clostridia > Oscillospirales > CAG-272 > RGIG4608. The sequence goes on from JAZRFY010000017.1 coordinate 61,321, forward strand.
ATATGAATCTGCAATCTTGCCCGTGTTATCGGATGAGCCGTCATTTATTATGATGATTTCAACTCTATCTCCTCCCAAAAGAAGACTGTTGATGCAATTTTCCATATAGTCCTGCGAGTTATAGCAGGGCACTGTAATACTCAAAAGCTTTTTACTCATAAAGCTCTCCTTCCATAGTGTCAAGTGCTGACAATATTACTGCGTCCATATCGAAATATCGATACTGACCAAGTCTGCCACCGAATATTACGTTGCTTTCATTACCTGCAAGGGATTTGTATTTTTCATAAAGAGCATTGTTTTCGTCGTCGTTGACGGGATAATAAGGCTCTTTACTTACTGTCCATTCCTGGCTATATTCCCTGGAAATAACAGTCTTCTCTTGCTCACCGAAAACAAAATGCTTGTGCTCGATGATTCGTGTGTAGGGCACGTCGATATCGGTATAATTTATTACGGCATTGCCTTGATAATTTTTTATATCCAGAGCTTCGGTTTCAAATCTTACGCTTCGATAATTTAAAGGGCCATAGCAATATTCAAAATACTCGTCGATAGGTCCTGTGAAAATTATTTTTTTTGCAAGAGAGGAAAGCTCGTTGCGATTTTTAAGATAATTCGTATTGAGCTGTACCTCGATGCCATCAAGCATCTTTGCTATCATTTCGGTGTATCCCTCTTTGGGAATGCCTTGATATGCAGCATTGAAATAGTTGTTATTGAACGTAAATCTTACGGGCAATCTTTTAATTATGAATGAGGGAAGCTTGTCGCAAGGACGTCCCCATTGCTTTTGTGTATAGCCCTTGATGAGCTTTTCATAGATGTCCGTACCAACAAGGCTGATTGCTTGCTCCTCAAGATTTTTGGGCTCTGTAATGCCTGCAGCCTCTCTTTGCTTTGCAATTATTTTCTCTGCCTCAACAGGAGTTGTCACTCCCCACATCTTATTGAAGGTGTACATATTGAAGGGGAGGGAATATAATTCGCCCTTGTAATTGGCAACGGGGGAATTTACGTAGTTATTGAAATCTGCAAAACGGCTTACGAAATCCCACGCCCTCTTACTATTGGTGTGAAATATATGAGCGCCGTATTTGTGCACTTGGATTCCTTCAACGTCTTCGGTATAGATATTGCCTGCGATATGGTCTCTTTTATCTATCACAAGCACACTCTTGCCCGAATCGGTCAACACGCGAGCACACGTTGCTCCGTAAAGACCTGCACCGACGATGAGATAATCATATTTCATATTGTTAAGCCTCAATTCTTTTTAGGTATTGCTATTTTTATGTCAAACCAATTGCTGTCTGTGTTGATGTAAACTGCGCCGTCATATCGGTCGGCAGTGTATTTTATACTTTTGATTCCGTATCCGTGATATTTGGTGTCGTCCTTTGTGGTGAGATATTCTTCGCCGTCGGTTTTGAGAATACCCTCGAAATAGTTTTCTATTCTGATCATCACAAAATCGTTTAACTGTGATACGGTAACGTGGATAAGTCTTTTTTCCTTGTCATCGATTCGCATTACGGATTCTATTGCGTTGTCGAGCGCGTTTCCGAAAATGTTGCAGATGTCAACAACCTCCATAAAATCAAGCAAGGTGCCGTCTGCAACGCTTGTCATAGTGATTCCGTGCTTGTAGCAATAAAGACTTTTTCCTGTGAGGATGGTGTCAAGAACGGCATTACCCGTCTTGTTTTGAAGCTCAAAGCTCTTGATATCCTTTTCAAGCTGATCGAGAAATTTGTTTCTCTTGTTGGCATCGGTTTCACTTCTCAAGAACTGTATCTGGTGCTTAAGATCGTGATATTTCATGTTGATAACGTCGATGCTTTCTCTTGACTGCTTGTACTGTTGATACTGTGTTTCAAGAGTTTTTTGTACTGCCTCAAGCTCACGCAAAACGGAGGTGTTATAGCAAGAAACGTAATGTGCGTAGAGAACTGCCACACCCGCAAGGTCGACAAGAGTTCTGACGTTTGCAATCTCGCGTGAATACTGACCGCTGACGATACCGGGATCAGTGATAAATCGAAGATTACTGAATCCGAACACGACTGTTATGATGAAGAGGGCAACAAAGCAATCTCCTCGACTTATAGGGACGTTTCTGCTAAGCGCCATCTTTTTGCTGAACAAACGGTATTCGATGAGCATTATCAAGCCGTATATAGCTATGATCAATCCAATCTCTACCCAAATGGGAATGTTGGGTACATTGTATATAAGGTTGACTATCTGCCAATCAGTTGATGCCATAAGCTCTGCAACTGAGAAGGCAATTACGGAGAAGAATACGCTTTTTGTGTAATTCACTCCTGCGCCCAAATAGATGAATGCCGTCATCATCAGGAATGCAATAAGCATGCAAGGGAGCCACATCCAAATAACGATATTGGCAGTCAACTCCATAAATACGATAAGCACGAAAAGATACAATGCCGAGCAAAGAGCGAGCTTAAATCCCTTGATTTTGGGCTTTAAGAGGATAACCATCATAAAGCAGGACAACCACTCGGCAAGTGCCGTATATATTCTGGGAATATCGGGTATTACGTTAGTGGTCATTTCATCACCTCTCCCCAATACTGTGCAAGTGCTTCCATAAATTCCTTTTTACGACCGCGGCTTAAGGGAACTATCTTGCCACCCTTGAGTCTTGCGCAGCCGTCCTCAAGACCGTCGACCTGCTGAAGATTGATAATGTACCATTTGCTTCCTCTGAAGAAGTGGAATGGACGCAACACCTCTTCGGTGTCCTTCATTGTGCCCGAGGCGATATATTCGCCCGTCGTTGTGTGATATATTATGTCGTGGCCTTGACTTTCAATATAATATATAGTGCTGATATCCAAACGGACAGAGCCACCCTTAACGGAGATGACAACGCTCTTTTGCTCGCGTTTTTTCATTCTTCCGATAGCTCTTGCAAGTCTTTGAGAGAACGCAAAATATGACACGGGCTTTAATACGTAGTCAAGTGCCTCAACTGCATAGCCGCGAATGGCATACTGTGGCATATTGGTGATAAAGATGATAACAACGTCCTTGTCCACCTTGCGAATCTCCTCTGCGGCGGACATGCCGTCCATAAATCGCATTTCAACGTCCATAAGGATGATGTCATACTGGGAGTGATAATCCTTAACTATCGCGTCACCGTCAAAATAGGTTTTGATATCAAAGCTTTCAGAAAATTCGCCACGATAACGGCACAAATAGTCCTGGAGCTGATTTGCATAGTTGATGTCATCTTCAACGATTGCTATTCTGATATTGTCGGTTGATTTCAAGTTGTTTCACCTCCCACAATGATACTTATTCCATTATAACACATAAAAATCTATTTTTCAACAATTATATAAAATAAAAGCACACCGTAAAGGTGTGCTTTTTGATTTAGTTTGTTGTATTACCTACGAGAGTTGTAGTACCTGTAACGATAATTTTCAAGGAGTTTGTTGCTGTATCCTCGATTATGTTAAGACCGGGATAGATTGAAAGTCCGTTTGCGTCTTTATCGTTAAGATTGGATATACCCTTGATAAGTGTGATTTTGCTAAAGTCTGATGCTGAATCACATCTGATTTCAATAACAACACCTCGTTCAAGAATGAGTGTGCCACCATTTTGAATATCAAAAAGAGTTGCTGATGCATTTTTGTTAAGGTTTGTAACGCGGAATATAAGATTACCGTGTTGGGAAATTCCACCACTAACAGTGAGTGAGGAGCCGCTGTTGATTTGGAAGAGAGTCCATGCCTTAGCAGCACTATGTGAAGCATCGTAGGAAAGCTCGAATGAGTTGAGCGAAAGGTAAGCATCCTTATCCGTAACACCTGAGGCTGTGACGTTTGCCATAAGTTCCTGGTTGCCTGCGGAAATTTTTCCTGTGAGATCCCTTGACATGATAGCAGTCTTGCCTTGAGAGAGGGCATTGAAGAGCGCGTTAGCATCAGTAAAGTCCGAAAGAATCTCGGGATTTTCATCAACAGTATAAACGGGCTTAATGATAATGTCGCTCTTTGCGTTTTTCAAAAGGTCTGCATAAGGCTCCCACTGTCCGTAATAACCTGCTACTGTGGGAACTGCGGGAACGTTTTTGAGTGACGTTGCACCGGGTATGAACTGTTCGGAATAGATTTCCTGACCTGAAACGTCAACAAATCTTGCATAGAACTTTGTGACGTCGTTTTTGTAAACGACTATAGTCTGATCCTGGCCTGCAGGGATCGACGTGATTACTTTTCCGTTGCTGTCGATCCAGTTGAAGCCTTCTTCCGATGCCATGAGGTTGTAAGCCTTTGAATTGTCAGTTACGTATTCAACTTCGAGAATGCTCGTACCTTCAAGATAGATAACGTCGTAATCGTATGTGAGGATTTCAACGCCGGGATGCTCAAATACGGGATTTGCTCCCCAACCGTAGCCTGTGAAGAGCTGAGAGAAGGGAAGATAGCAAGCAAGCTTGTCCTCGTTAGGTGTATGTGCATGAGTACAGCTGATAGCATTTCCTTCAAGGTCAAATACGATGTCCTTGTCGTCAACGCGGCTGAACTGGAAGTCTTCTGTATAGGAAGCAGAGGAATTCTTTTCGAATTCGCAATAGTAATAGTCCGACCAGCTACCAAAATATACCTTGCAGTTATGGCATTCAAGGTTGGATGCAACGGGTGTGCTATCTCTGCCGATAGTACCGACTATCATACCTGCATATCTGTATTGGTAGTACTGATAGTTACCGCAAACGTCGTTATAAACGTCGATAGTAGCTGCAACTGTGCAGTTTGTCATAACTGCCTTGCTTGTTGTACCGAGGTAACCCATGATACCGCCACAAGAAACGTCCCAAGAGCCCCAAAGAGCAACGATTTTGTTGGAGCTGCCAACTGTGATATCTGTAAATGTGTATTGTGCGTTGTCGCCCTCGTCCCAACCGATGATTCCACCAACACCTGTGTTATAAGTGCAGGGAAGACATCTACGGAGTGTGATATTTTCAAAGGTACCACCGTTTCCTCGTCCTGCTACGCAACCTGTGGGAGCGAATTCACCCTCAAGAATAAAGTTTTCGAGCGTGAGGTTCTTAACTGTACCGCCACTTACAAGTGCAAACAAGCCAAGGGATTTTTTGTAGTATGTTCCGTTATAGTGTCCCTTGATGTTCCATGTGTTCTGGTAAAGATCCTTGATCTTCTTGTTATTACCGTCGAATGTACCTTCAAAGGGATGAGGAGTATCGTTTGTGTCGTTTACATCGTATTTATAGCCGATGGGGTAGAATACCAAGGGATTTCCGTTTTCATCGGTATGTCCCTCACCACCAAGGTCGAGGTCGGAATCAAGCACGATTGTCTTGCCGTAGAAGGTGTTGCCGTTTGCAACGAGCTCACCGAGACCTGCGAGCTCTTCTGCTGTGCTGATGTGGAATTCCGTGTCGGTATCGTTGTACCAAGAGGTATCAACGCCGCCGTTCCATGGGTTGTCGATAGCAACTACTGCAGTTACCTCACTGAAGGAAGCAATGTGGATGCTGACCTCACCTGTATCGGAGTTATATGTAAATTGGTTGTGAGCTGTAAGGCTTGTAACAAGCTCCATCTTGTTAGCCACGCCGTTTTCAACGTGGAAAAGCTCAACTGAAGAATCCTTAAGTCCTGTGGGAAGGATTGCTCCAAGATTGATTGTCATGGGAACAGTATTGTTTTGCGCGATACCGTCGATGTGAACGTCGATACTGCGTGAAAGCGTACCGTCATTCATGGTAATGTTTGATGAGCGCTCTGTCTGTTCAATTGTAAGAGTGAGCTTAGTTGCACCGTCCGCTACCTGAACGCCTGCAGGAATATACGCGTTTGAGAGGTCGGTTGATTTGCCGATAGTGATGTCATTTGACGTTGTGTTGTCGTTGTTGAGCATGCCGTCAAGAGAAGCTGAGCTTGATGATGATACGGGCATGTCGGGGAAGACTGAATCGTTATCATATGTTTCATCATAGCTATCGGATTCACTTGAATACTGAGTTGCTGCGATCTGAATATCGAACTCACCAAGAGATTCACCCATATATTCGTTGCCTGCGGACTCCTGCATCTTGAGTGCGATACCGAGAGTTGCGATTTCACCTGAAAGCAACGTGCCGTATGTTGTGCTCTTAATGGTGTTTACAAAATCTGCAACTGTTCCAACCTTAACGTATCCGTCAAGATTGCGATCGGCAGGATATCCTGTAGCACCGGGGCAAACGTAAACGTCAATCACGTTTGCAAGTGAAGAAAGCTCGTTTGGAGAAACGAATCTTGCCTCCCACTTGAGTGCGAGATTGCCCTCGTTTTCAACTCTAAAAAGAGTTACTGCAGTATATCCGGGCTCCCAAAGATCATAGTCGAAGATTGCTTTGGCGGAATCCTTGATAGAGGACAATACGCCACTCTCCTTGTCGAGTATTTCCAAATCAATTTTGAGGTTACCTGCAACAACCTTGTTTCCGGAGCTTGTTACTTCGTCAGTAAACCAAGCCCATGTTGTACCAAGCAACATTGCAAAGCAAAGCATCAAAGAAATTACGCTTGTTATGAGCGTGCGCTTTGTTGAAATTCTTTTCATTTGTTGACCTCCTGCGTGAAGATGTTATGTAACGAAATAATAAATTGTATAATTAGAAATACTATTATACAATATATTACGCTAATTGTCAACAAAAAATGCGATTTAGTTGCTTTTGTGCAAGCAAAGCCGACGTTTAGCTCCACCAAAACAAAAAAGTTACACCGTACGGATAATATTGTAAGTGCTAACAATGCCCCACTCGCGTCGCATAGTCGTCTTGCTTCGTGAATGATTCACTCGCAACACTCCTTGCTTTGGCTCCTTCACAAAAGAAAAAGGACACACCGTGTCCTTTTTCTTTTGTTCACCCACTCCCTCCTCCGTCGGTCGTGGCTTCAAATCCCCATCTACTCATAACGGATAAAACAAAAAGCACACCGATTGGTGTGCTTTTGTTTTATGGTTGCGGGGGTGGGATTTGAACCTCACGACCTCCGGGTTATGAGCCCGACGAGCTACCAGGCTGCTCTACCCCGCGATATCTGGTGATTAAGGTGGTGCCGGGAACGGGAATCGAACCCGTACGGTGCTCTCGCACCACGGGATTTTAAGTCCCGGGCGTCTGCCAATTTCGCCACCCCGGCGGAATTTGCATCGCCACGACTGTGACCACTCTTAATTGCTTGAGTATTATAACACACAAAAACGCTTTTGTCAACACCCTTTTTAGAAAAAATATTGACTTTTTTTGATGAAAGGGTTACAATATTATATATTACAATATATTATATAAGAAAGCCAGCTTGTTTATGCTTAAAAAATTTAAAGACATTGTTTCCGAGGTTTTCTTTGGTGAGATTATTGACGGATTTGATCCCAAAAATTCGTTTTGCTTTGAATCGTTTGCATTTTCTTTGGTCAGTCTGATGTTCCTTGCAAGAAATTATTCTGCAGACAGGAGTGCAGGACTCAAGATATACGTTGACGAGATGGGATTTTATTATGATTTTGGTTTTAAGATAGCCAAACAATACAGTGGTGAGGAGCTTTCGAGGGTTGCTCCCGAGCTTAAGCACCTTATGATCAAGGCTGATGACAGGCTCTTCACTTGCTTTTGTGTGCAAAAGGAGGACACCTTCGTTCTGCGCGCATTTCCTTGGTTGAGGCATCCGAATTCTGCCGACCTCAAGGAGAGACAGGAAAAATTCAGATATGATTATTGATGATAGGAGGGAAAGGGTATGAAAAAATTGAGCAATGCACCGATAACTGTTCTTCAAGGTGTAGGCCCTGCACGTGCAAAGGCTTATGCAAAGCTTGGCGTGGAGACTGTGTCCGATATTTTATATCATTTCCCGAGAGCTTACGAAAACAGAGGGGACGTAAAGCCTTTGTCCGATTGTGTTGCGGGTGAAAAATCATCGGTATGTCTTGTTATTGGAACTGTACCCAAAAAGACGATGATAAGAAGGGGGATGACTCTTCTTAAATTCACAGCGTTTGACGAAAGCGGAACGTGCGAGATAACCTTCTATAACCAAAATTATCTTGCTGATAAATTCCCGCTTGGGGCGACCTTCAGATTTTACGGACAGGTTGAGAAGGTAGGAAAGCGCTATAAAATGAACAGTCCTGCATACGATATGGTCATCGAGGGCGAGGAGCTTCCACCGTTGGTTCCCGTATATCCTATGACCGAGGGATTGACCAAAAACCGACTTTCAGCCGACATCAAGGCAGCCATGAGCGCACTTGCCCCCGAGGTCTCCGACTATCTTCCTGACGAGATAAGAAGAAGATACAGGCTTTGCACCTTGCCCTTTGCTTTAAGGGCAATACACGATCCTGCCGATTTTGAATCGGTTGCACGAGCAAAAAGAAGAATCGTATTTGACGAATTCTTCACCTTCGCTCTCGGAATGGCCATCAGTGGCAAAAAGAGACGTGAATACGGCGCTCCAAGATGTGAGAATAATGATATAAGCGACCTTATTTCTTCGTTCCCCTACGAGCTTACGGGGGATCAGATGAAGACGATTGAAGATATAAAACGCGACATGGCAAGTGACGTGCCGATGAGCAGAATAGTTGTCGGTGACGTTGGCTGTGGCAAGACTGTATGTGCTATGGCTGCAATGTGCATTGCTGTGCAAAGTGGACGTCAGGCAGTGCTCATGGCTCCCACCGAGATACTTGCGCGTCAGCATTTTGCCGATATCTCTCCCATCTTTGAAAAAATGGGATATAGCGTAAGACTTCTTGTCGGCTCTATGACTGCAAGTGAAAAGAAAAAGGTAAGAGCTGATCTTTCCGAGGAGGACAAACAAAGAAGAGTTGACGTGGTTATCGGTACACACGCGCTTATTTCCGACGGAGTTGAGTTTGCCGATGCAGGTGTGCTCGTTACCGACGAGCAACACAGATTCGGTGTTGCGCAGAGAGCTACTCTTTCCAAAAAGGGAGAGCGTTCGCACGTTCTCGTTATGAGTGCAACTCCTATTCCGAGATCACTTGCACTCATACTTTACGGTGATCTGGATCTTTCCAAGATCAATGAGATGCCCCGTGGCAGACAAAGGGTTGATACCTTTGTTGTTGATGAGGCCTATCGTGCAAGACTTAACGCATTTATTGAAAAACAGGTTGCCAACGGCGACCAGGTATATATAGTATGTCCTTCAGTCGAGGAGAAGGAGGAGGAAGAGCTTTCGGGAGAGATTGCTCTTTCCGAATTTGGCTCGAGCAAAGAGGATATGCCTCCCTTAAAGGCGGCAATTCAGTATTCAGAGGAGCTTTCAAAGGCCTTGCCAAGCCTTAATGTTGCCTTCCTTCACGGAAGGATGAAGGGCGCTGAAAAGGATGAGATAATGAAGCGCTTTGTTGACGGTGAGATAGACGTTCTCGTATCGACCACCGTTATTGAGGTTGGCGTTAACGTGCCAAACTCCACTCTTATGATAGTTGAAAATGCCGAGAGATTCGGACTAGCTCAGCTCCATCAGCTGAGAGGACGCGTTGGAAGAGGAAGCAAAAAATCGTATTGTGTTCTTGTCAGTGACAGCAAGGGTGAAAATGCCCGTCAGCGTCTTGAAACGATGAGAAGGGAATACGATGGATTTGCTATTGCCGAAAAGGACCTCGTTTTGAGAGGCCCCGGTGACTTTATCAAGGGCTCGTCAGATCCCGTGGTGCGCCAAAGTGGAGGCTTGAGATTCAAGCTTGCCGATATGAGTGAGGATTCGGGCGTATTGACCGATGCCTATGAAGCGGCAAGGGAGCTTTTGGAAACTTCACCCGACCTTAAGGATAATGAAAATTTGAGAAATATGGTAACGAGAATGTTTTCGATCGATGCATATTCACTAAATTAGTCAAGAAAAATGAATAATTGAGTGAATAAATATATGTTTTGGTGAATATTTTACCGATTGTTCAAAAAAATCCCGTTTATTCATAAAATGTTCACAATTGTGTGTTACTATACAAATTGTTGACAAGTCAACAACTTGGAGGAAAAATGGAAACAAGTAGATTTTTAGTGTTTTATCAAAGTCTGGATAGAATACTTAAAGATATCAAGAAGAAGCAAATGTCCTATATGCGAGATTACGGCTTGCGTTCTGTTCATCTCGGGTGTCTTTTGAGAATGTACAAGTCACCTGTTGGAATGACGGTTACTGAGCTTGCAAGAAGCTCGGATACGGATAAGGCATTGGTTTCAAGAACCTTAAAGGAGCTTACTGCCGACGGATTTGTTTATGCAGATGACGGTGGGGAAGATAAGATATACAATAAAAAATATTTTCTTACCGAAAAGAGCAAGAAAATCCTTGTTGAAATAGACAAAGATATTGCAGAATATATGGTAACTGCAAGAGTTGGCATTTCAGAGGAAAAGATGCAGGAATTTTACGGCATCTTGGCATCACTTGAGTCTAATATTTCACACATTGCTAACTACGATAGCAATGAGTAATAGATAGGAGTATATTATGGAACTTAAAGAAAGAGTGATTCATTCACTTTATGAGCATATTAAGGTAGCAAGAGATGACTTTGCAAATAACGTGCTCTTCCGTTTTGAAAGATCAAAGGTAGAGTATGCACTTACTTACGACGAGTTTTTCAACTACGTTTGCGCAATGACAAGAGGCTTTATCAAGCTTGGTCTTGCAGGTAAGAAGGTGCTTGTTACGGGTGAAACAAGCCTTGAGTGGCTTGCAACCTATCTTGCGACCATCACATCAGGAGGTGTAGCAATCCCTGTTGACGTGGCTCTTGCTAAAGAGCAGCTTTGCGAGTTCGCAAAGATGAGTGAGGCAGAGGCTATTGCTTATTCCAACACTTGGGCATCCTATATCGAGGAAAATACAGGTGATTTCGAGAATATCTCTAATTTCATCCGTCTTTCTTCCGATACGTTCGATTATACAACAAAGCAGGAGGCTACTCTTGAAAAATTCATGAGTGCGTCCGAAATTGCTCATACAGGTAATGCCAATGAGAATATTGCAATTCCTCCCCAGGATACTGAAAAGCTTTCCGTATTGCTTTTCACATCCGGTACAACAGGAACAAGTAAGATGGTTATGATCAACCAGAGAAATATTGCAGCTGTTCTCAACGGTGCCTATAAGATTCTTTATCTTCTTAAGCCCGAGGACGTTCTTCTCTCCGTTCTTCCCATCCACCACACATATGAGCTTAACTGCGGTATCTTTGGTCCTATGCTCTACGGTGCGAGCATTTGCATTAACGATTCTATTAAGCACGTATCCAAGAATATGAAGAAATACCGTCCCACATGTATGGCAGTTGTTCCGCTTTACGTTGAGGTGTTCTATAACAATATTATGAAGGCTGTAAGAAAGCAGGGGATCGAAAGTACGTTCAATACTGCCCTTAAGATCAGCAAGACTGCAAGCAAGCTCCATATCGACCTTAGCAAGCAGCTCTTTGGCAAGGTTATGGCAGCATTTGGCGGCAGACTTTCAAAGCTCGTTTGTGGCGGTGCAGCTCTTCGTCCCGAGCTTGTTGATATCTTCAAGGCAATCGGTGTTCACATTTCTCAGGGGTACGGTATCACAGAGTGCGCTCCTCTTATCTCAGTAGTGCCCTTTGACGTTTACAATCCCAAGTCCTGTGGCCTTTTGGTTGACTCCATTCAGATGTTCATCGATAAGGAAAAGCCCAGTGACGATTTTGGTGAAATCGTTGTTAAGGGTCCCAACGTAATGATGGGCTACTATAAGAATGAAGCAGCTACTAAGGAGGTTCTTTCTCCTAAGGGTTGGTTCTATACCGGTGACTACGGTTATATCGACGCGAATAACTACGTATATATCACAGGTAGAAAGAAGAATATCATCGTCCTTCAGGACGGTAAGAATGTATTCCCCGAGGAAATCGAGGAATATATCGGATCCATTCCTCACATCAAGGAAAGCGTTGTAGTTGGACGTGCTAAGGATAATGACCTTTGCATTACAGCTCTTATTTATCCCGACTTCGAATACACAGATAGCTTGGGACTTAAGACAAGAGAAGAGGTTTATAACGCTATCAGGGATGAAATCAATGCGATGAACAGAAAGATCGTTGGATATAAGAGAGTTATGTCCATTGAGTTTATGGAGGTTCCTTTCGAAAAGACTCCTGCTCAGAAGATCAAGAGATTCCTTTATAAATAATTACGAAATAAAGCTCCCAATGCTATGCATCGGGAGCTTTTGGTGTTTTTAATAATAAAAATCGTGATTGCCAATTCTTATGGCAAAGGGACGGTTTTGACTGATCCAGTTTGTCGTTGCTATTCTCGGATTGAAGAAAAACAACACGCTCGGGACTATTTCATAGCCCTCAAGACACATTTTTGCTGCGATTATGCTTTCCTGACTTGGATTGTTATAAACCGTTCCCGTATATGCAGGGGTGAATTGAATGCCGTTTTTGAAATCGAATATCACACCGTATATGGTGTTTGGATAACGCTTATCTGCAACTCGGTTCAAAACAACGTTTCCAACGGCTATTTTGCCCTCAATGGATTCGCCTCCAGCCTCTGCCTCGATGATTCGGGAGAGCCAATAAATCTCGTCGGAATTATAGTAGCTCTCTGCATCCTCAAGCTTCCAGGATGCACGGGTGAGGTTTACTGAGCGCGTGGATGCATTCCACAAAACGTCAAGCTCAAGTGCTCTTGCAAGGGGGCGTATGGGAACATAGAGTGAGCCGTTTATGTTTTTAACGGCACCGATACCGTAAAAATAACGTCCGTTTACGGATATGTATTTTTTGCCCGTTGTAACGGTTATTGTGGTGTCATTGAAGGTCACCTTGGCAGTTTTTGTGGCATCGTTATAGGTTATCTTGCAATTATAGGCACTTTCTGCAAGTTTGCGAAGGGGAACGTAGGTGATGGAATCTATAAGTAAGGCCTCGCTGTTTTGAATCTCCTTGCCGTTAAGATAAATCGGTATTTTTTCATACTTTGTGCTTTGATATGCATAGGTGTTGATGGGAAATAGAGATATTCCTATCAGCAAAAGCATGAAAAAGCTTAAAAATTTCGTTTTCTTGGTCATAATATTGTCCTTTCCTTTCTTTTTTTCTATAAAACTCCTTTCCTTGAAATTGCGAAGATGACAAGTCTTCTATGCATATATTTTATCATTTGGAATGCCTCATTTCAACCCACAATGGTTGGAAGAAAAGGTTGATATTGGTGTATTGACAATATTAGTTATTTTTGATATAATAAATATGTATGTGCGCGTAAATGAGGTGATATATATGGCAAATAAAAACGAGGTTTTAGCAGATCTTTTGCGTCCTCGATGCTTTGAGGAGATGGTCGGTCAGTCCCACCTTTTCGGCGAAAGAGGAATCCTTCGCAGAATGATGGAAAAGGGAAGAATGTCGAATATGATATTCTTTGGCCCTCCGGGAACGGGAAAGACTACTGCAGCTAACATAATAGCCAAGCAATCAGGAATGGATTTTTATAAGATAAATGCAACAAGTGCATCCCTTTCCGACGTAAAGGATATTATTGCTCAAACAAATAACGTTTTTGGATTTGGTGGAATACTTCTCTATATCGACGAGATTCAGTATTTCAACAGAAAGCAACAGCAGGCGCTTCTTGAATATATGGAGGACGGAAGAATCACTCTTATCGCGTCCACCACAGAAAATCCTCATTTTTATATATATAACGCCATCATTTCACGTTCAACTCTTTTTGAATTCAAGCCCGTATCCAACGCTGAGCTTTCAAGAGCACTTGAGAGGGCGCTGAGCTTTCTTAACGAGAGGGACGGCACAAGTGTTGAAGCAAGCAGAGAAACTCTTGAGTTTATTGCAAAGTGTGCAGGCGGTGACGTTCGCCACGCGATAAATCTTCTTGAGGGAGCATATTATGCTTGTGAAAGCGTAATTGATATCGAGCTTGTAAAAACGCTCCACATTCCCGTGGATAATTTCTCTGACGATGCACATTTTGATCTTTTGTCCTGCTTGCAAAAGTCGATAAGAGGCTCCGATCCCGATGCGGCGGTGTTCTATCTTGCCAAGCTTTTGCATTGTGGAGAGCTTTTGTCCGTTTGCCGACGTTTGCAGGTTATCGCAAGCGAGGATATCGGACTTGCATATCCCCAGGCTGCATCAATTGTTAAATCTTGTTGCGACTCAGCTCGCGAGCTTGGAATGCCTGAGGCGGCAATCCCCCTTGCAAATGCAGCAGTGATGCTTGCAACAAGTCCAAAATCGAATTCGGCATATCTTGCGCTCCATGCAGCACAAGAGGATATCACAGCAGGGAATGGAAAGGAAATTCCTATTCATTTGAGATCACCCTTGTATAAGGGATATAAATATCCTCACGATTATGAAAATCATTACGTTAAGCAGCAATACTTACCCGATGATTTGAAAAATAAAAAATACTATTCTTACGGCGACAATAAATCAGAACGCGCCGCAAAGGAATACTGGGATAGAATCAAAAAATAAGGAGATACTTATGAACAAAAACTTTACTCTCAAGCTCTTATCATTGTTGCTTGCTTTGATGATGCTTACGTCTGTGTTTGTATCTTGCGTGGGTGAGAACGGCTCCAATGTTACAACAACACTTGGTGACACTACTACCACCACAACGTCGGGCACAGGCTCTTCCACAACCACATCTACAACCGGTAATTCGGGTTCTTCGTCTACAACAACCACCACAAAGGGTAATGGTGGAACAGATCCCGACGTCGACTGCGTTAACGGACACGTGGATACACAAAACGGCGGTGACGATTATTGCGATGTTTGTAGCTTGTACGTTGTAGAAGTTATAGATTTCTATACATTTAATGACCTTCACGGTAAATTGGAGGACGGTGACAACCATCCCGGTGTTGACGAGGTTACTGCATACCTTGAAAATAGAAAGAATATCGATGACCACGTTGTTCTTCTTTCTGCAGGCGATATGTGGCAGGGTGGTAGCGCGTCCAATGAAACTCACGGTAGAATCATTACAGATTGGATGAACTATCTTGATTTTGATGCGATGACACTCGGTAACCATGAGTTCGACTGGGGACAGGATGCTGTTAAGACAAACGTTGATATGGCTGAATTTCCCATCCTTGCTATCAACATCTATGATAATGCGACAGGCAAGAGAGTTGATTACTGTCAGCCCTCCGTTATGGTAGAGCGCGGTGGCGTTCAGATTGGTATCATCGGCGCTATCGGTGACTGCTATTCATCCATTTCAAGTGAGAATACACAGGGCATCAACTTTAAGGTTGGAAGCGCTCTTACAAGCCTTGTAAAGGCAGAGAGCGAAAAGCTTCGTTCTGAGGGTGCAGACATTATCGTTTACGTTATTCACGACGGTACTGAATACGATAACATCAAAATCAGTGACTATTACGATGAAACTCTCTCCAGAGACGGATACGTTGACCTTGTATTCGGTGGACATACACATAGCTATTACGTGAAGACAGATAGCTACGGTGTTCCTCACCTTCAGGGTGGTGGTGATAACAAGACGGGTATCATTCACGTTGAGGTTAAGGTAAACTTTGCTAACGGCAACATTAAGTATACAACTACAGAGTGCCTTTCTCACTCTACATACACAAATCTTGAGGGGTCCTCCATTGTTCAAGATCTTATCAATAAGTATTGGGACGAAATTGGTTGGATTTATGATACTCTTGGTTATAATGCAACAAACCGTAACAGCAATACTATCAGCAGCACAGTTGCAAAGCTCTATTACGAAGCAGGCGTTGCAAAGTGGGGAGATAAGTATAACATCGTTCTTGGTGGCGGTCAGCTGAACATAAGAAGCCCCTATTACGTATATGCGGGCAACGTTCAGTATTCTGATCTTCAAATGGTTCTTCCTTTTGATAACCCCTTGTATCTTTGCAAGATAAAGGGAAGTGACCTTAAGTCCAAATTCATCAATAATTCCAGCTATACAAAATATTCAACCGTAACTGCATCTCAGGTAAAGGACAATGAATATTACTACATCATTGCAGATAGCTGGACGGCACTTTACGATTGGGCTAAGTGCACAGTTGTTGAAATTTATAACGAAACAACGTTTGCACGTGACCTTCTTGCTCAGTACATCAGAAACGGTGGATGGAGCAAATAAAATATGAATCAACAAACGGAACGGTAACGCCGTTCCGTTTGTCGTTTTTTGAAGTTTTTTGAAAAAATGATCAAAAAGTATTGACAAACACAATTAAATGTGTTATATTAGTCTACGTTGATCTGGCCCGTTGGTCAAGCGGTTAAGACGTTAGCCTCTCACGCTGAAAACATGGGTTCGATTCCCGTACGGGTCACCAATAAAAAAGAGACACCAAAAGGTGTCTCTTTTTTATTGCCGATGCGTATGCATCTGAGAATCCATCACCAAAGCAAAGCTTTGGGATTGGGTTCGCAAATTTGACGAAAGGACGTTCCGTGCTCGCACGGGAACTCCTCGGCAAATTTAGTTCACGAAGTGAACCTTCCCATTTTAAAAACGATATGACACCAAAAGGTGTCTCTTTTTTATTGGTGATGCGTATGCATCTGAGGATCCATCACCAAAGCAAAGCTTTGGGATCGGGTTCGCAAATTTGACGAAAGGACGTTCCGTGCTCGCACGGGAACTCCTCGACAAATTTAGTTCGCGAAGTGAACCTTCCCGTTTTAAAAACGATATGACACCCAAGGGTGTCTCTTTTTTGCCTATGCGAGTTGTTTTATTTTGTAAAAATATGGTTGATTTTAAAAAATTGATATGCTATAATTAAATCAGTAAAATGCGGAGGTGTTTGGCATGAATAAAAAGGTTAAATGGATTATCATTGGAGCGGTAGCTTCACTGCTTGGAAGTGTAATTTTACAATTTGCCTACAACATGATCTTTGTGAGTCCTGTTGAGTTTGAAACCACAAAGGGTGGTGACGGAAAGCTTACTGAGATGCTCTATCTTTCCGATAAGCTTGACGATTCCTATTTTGAGGACGCGGATCTCATTTCCGCAAATCTCGAGGGTGCTATAGAGCGAATCGATATAAGAGAGGACTGTGCCGACTTTACTGCCTGTGGTCTTATAAGATTCTATATCGAAAATGAGCATAGACTTGCAGAGAAAAATAAAGAAGAGATTAAAAACTGCCTTACAGGCTTTAAATATTGGATGGACCAGTACGATGGCAGGGATGATAGTATGTGCCATTGGAGTGAAAACCATCAGATAATGTTTTCTTCCACTGAATATCTTGTTGGCTGTCAGTGGCCTGATGCCATTTTTGCCGACGGAAAGACGGGAAGTGAGCATATTGTTATGGCTAAGGAGAGAATCGAGGCTTGGATGAGCCAAAGATACTATTACGGCTTTAGCGAATATTATTCAAATAACTATTATCCTGAGGACATTGCCCCGATGGCAAACTTTATTCAGTTTGCAAGGGAAGAGGACTCTGCAATGGTTCAGAGAATGAAGATAATTATGGATGTTATCTGGATAGACATTGCAACTCAGTCCTATAAATATATTGACGTAAATGGGGATACACAGTACGCATTCGTGTCCGCAAGCGGAAGAATGTATATGGATAACAAGTCAAGTGACGATACCGGCAACAGACTTCGTCCATACATCAACCTCGTGCTTGGAAACGGCAACGATTATGAAGAGAATTCAAACAGATTCTTCGTTTGCTTCAAGAGAATGTATCAAACCGAGAAAAACGGTGAGCCGATTTATCAAGTACCCGAGGTCATCAAGGCTATTTTTGACGACGATTCCTATGAGCAGATCGTTAAATCAAGCAACGGCATCACTCTTGATGAGCTTGTTAGCGACGGATTTGTAGGACAAAATCCCGACCAGATACTTATGCAAATGGGCATGGAGGCGTTCTCCAATAGCCAGGTTATTGATAATTCCATTGAATTTCTTAACGAAAACAAGCTTT
Source organism: Eubacteriales bacterium (assembly GCA_045643885.1). Lineage (GTDB taxonomy): Bacteria > Bacillota > Clostridia > Oscillospirales > CAG-272 > RGIG4608. The sequence continues at coordinate 79,374 of JAZRFY010000017.1, forward strand.
TCAGCAATTCCTTCTTGAATGATTTTAAGCTTGTAAACCTTTGGCCCTTGACTCTTACAAACAGTCTTGGTGCTTTGTCAAAGCTTATCAACCCCTCAACTAACGGTAAGGCAATACAGAGGGGTAACGTATATACGTATCAAACTCCCTATTACTCAATGAGTACTACTCAGGAGCATTTTGCAGGTGATTATGCCGATCAGCATCAGATAAACGTTGCAATCCTTGGTGGAGATCTTTGCGTTTATACTGCTCAGCCTATGAGGAATAGCACGCGTGGTCAGTATTGGGTGGGATACGGGAGATTGCCCTATTCCGTTCAGGAAAAGAACGTTAATATTTCCATCTATACGATTCCCGACAAGGTAGGCTTCCTTGAGCCTCACATAGTTGAATATACACACGCATATTTCCCCGTAGGACTCTTTGACGAGGTCGATCTTACCCATATGGATGACGGATTCGTCTTCGGTCGCAAGGGTGAGACCTATGTAATGCTTAGAGTTATTTCTGATTCCGACGGTACTCTTGCTTTCAAAAATGATATGTCGGGAGTGAGTGCTGACGATATTGCTACGGATTTGTCCAAGATAAAGACCAGTGTTAAGGAAATAATCGAGGCAAGCGGCGACCTTCGTTACGACCTTATATGCGAGGGTGGAAGTGCACACGCGTGGATAACCGAGCTTGGTGCAGCCGATACAAACGGTACTTTTGCCGAGTTTGTTTCCGATATGCTTGATAACGAGTATGTCTTTGATAATATGGCAGTAATTTATGATAACGGAAATATGTCGTTTGACGTGAAGTACGGCGAGTATTTCAAGGTGGATGGTAAGGTTATCGACACAAATTACGCAAGATATGAAAATGATTACGTTGATACAAGGGTTGAGCGTAAAGCTGAGGTTATCAAGTACAGCTTTAACGGCAAGATGCTCACACTTAATTTCGAGGAAGGACTCAGGGAGGAATAAAAGTGAATTTCGGAGTACAGACCTTTACTATAAGAAAATCACAAAAGAAGAATATCGAGCGCTCATACATGCCCCTTGTTGAAATGGGCATTAAGGAGCTTGAGGTTGCAAGAATCGATTTTACAAGGGAAAATGCCAAGGAAATAAAGAAAATTTCAGAAAAGCACGGCGTAAGACCTGTTTCCATTCAAGTCAAGCCCAAATATGTGTTTGGTGACGTTGATGGAGTGGTTGAATTTTGCAAGATCACAGGATGCAAAAACGTGGTAATCTCAATGCTTCCCTTTGAGTGTATACTTGGTGGTGAAGAAAAATTCTATTCGTTTGTTGAAAAGCTTGATAAACAGTACGAGATATATGAAAAGCAGGGAATAACTCTTGCATATCATCATCACAACTGGGAGTACATAAAGCTTTCAAGTGGTAAAACGAGAATGCAGGAGCTTCTTGAAAGAACAAAGAAGATAAAATTCGTTCACGATACCTATTGGACTGCAAGAAGTGGCATTGCACCCTCAAAGCAAATCAATGAGTTTGGAGAAAGATTGCTCGGTGTTCATCTTCGCGACCTTTCCTTCAAAAAAAGATTGCTTGACGTGTTGCCTCACGATACCTTTATTGGAAACGGCGTGATTGACTTTTCCGACGTTATTGCCAGTGCAAAGGGTGTTGGGTGCGAGTATTTCGTTATTGAGCAGAATACGGACACTCCCTATGCCGATATCGAAAAAAGCTATAAATATCTTAATATGATGATTTCCGATAAAAAGGAGTAAAATTATGCAAAACAACGTAACTAAAAGTATAAAAAAGAGTGAAAAGGCATTTTTTGCTCTTGCGGATTTCTACGGTGGCGGTGGACAGGCACTCATAGGTGTAGTTTACCTTTTCTTCCTCGTTGATATTATTGGACTTTCACCCGTCCTTGCAGGTGCAGTAACTCTCATCTCTGAAATATGGGATGCCATAAGCGATCCTCTTATGGGTATTATTGGTGACAACACAAGAAGCAAGATGGGAAGAAGACGCCCCTACCTTCTTGCGGGCGGCTGTCTTCTTGCAGTGGCATTCTCTCTCATTTTCTTCCCCGTAAGTGGAATGGAAGAGACGGTCAAATTCATTTACTGTGCAGCAACCTACCTTTTCTATAATACAGTTTCAACTATGATTGCAGTTTCCTATAATAGCTTGTCTGCCGAGATAAGCAAGGATAGTGCTGAAAGAGACAGTGCCAATGTTTTAAGACTTGTGGTTTCTACTGCAAGTGCTGCAGTTTGCACACTTCTTCCTTCGATCGTAATTGACTCCTACAATGCAGGAAAAATAGATATCACCACTCTTTATCTTGTGATTGGCGTTGGATTTGGAATTCTCTTTGGTGTTCCTGTGATCCTTTGTGCCATCTTCTCCAAGGAAAGAGTTGAATTTACAAGCGAAAAGAGAAAATTCAATCCTATTGAAATCGTCGAGCCTCTCAAAAATCGTCCCTTCAGACAGCTTGTTTTGATGTATCTTGGTCAGGCACTTTGCATGGACGTATTTTCAACAGGTGTTGCACTTTTTGCAAAATACGTGACCACTCCCAAGGGAAGCACCACCGTCTTTCTCGGAATCTTTATTGCAGTTCAGCTTTTGGCATTCATTTTAATTAATAAGCTTGTTAAAACGATGAGCATCAACAAGATATACGGATTCGGACTCCCCTTGTCCATCGTGGCTCTTATTGCATTTGCAGTGTTCGGATCCAATCTCTACATAGCTTACGCGTGCGTATTCTTCGTTGCAGTCGGATTTGCGGGAGCTCAGCTTACAAGCTGGATTATGTTCCCTCATACAGTTGATGCAGGGGAGCTTTGTACAGGTAAGCGCCAGAGTGGAAGCTACAGCGCTATTATGACTTTTGCAAGAAAGAGCAGCTCAGCTCTTGTTATCTTCCTCTTCACACTCGTGTTGGAATTCACAGGCTACAATGCAGATGAAGCTATCCAGCCCCTTTCCGCACAAAACGGAATCAAATACGTTATGGCATTCACTTGCATCGCGTTCATGGTGCTTGGATTCGTGACTGCAAGAAGATACGTTCTCTCCAAGGAAAAGAACGAGCAAATTCAAAAGTATCTTTCCGTCGCTAGAGAAGGCGCGTTTGACACGCTTACCGACGCAGAGAAAAAGGAGTTTGAAGAGCTCAAAAAGACTCTCCGTTGAGGTGTTGTATGAAATATAATAAGGAATATTTTAATAAAGTTAAAAAGCTTGCCGACTTCGTAGCCGATAAGTGGGAGCCCTCTATGAAATGGATGTGGGGAGAAGCCCTCCTTGGATATGCTATGGATGAGCTCGACAAGGAAAACGGTAGAGAGGACTATACTAAATTCTTGTGCTCTTACTGTAATTTCTGGGCAAAGATGGATCCTGCTGTCGATCAGTCCGATACGGCAGCGCCCGGACTTATCACCTATGCTATGTATAAACGCACTGGTGAGCCTGAATATGCGCGCTTGACTGATAAAGTCCTTGATTATATAAGAAATGAGCCAAGACTTTATCTCGATTGTCTTAACCATCTCGGTTCAAGCAAAAAGGGTAGGCTTTATCCTAAGAGCGTTTGGATCGATAGTGTCATGATGTTCTCTGTGTTCACCTCACTCTATGCTAAGGAAACTGGGGATGAGGAGCTTATCGAGTTTGCGGCCCGTCAGCCCAAGCAGTATGCTTCTATGATGTTTGATAAGGAAAAACACCTTTGGGCGCACTCCTATTGGGTGGACCATAAGAAGGCATTTCCTCAAAGAGATCTTTTCTGGGGAAGAGGAAACGGCTGGGTTATTTGCGCATTCCCAATGATTCTCGATAATATCGGTCTTGACCATAAAGAGGCACCCGGCATTATAGAATTGTTCCAAAAGACAAGTGAAGCATTGCTTGGATGCATTCGTGAAGACGGAACATTCTCCACTCTTTTGAAATATAAATCATATCGCGAACTTTCTGCAACTGCTCTTATAAGTGCAGGTTGGCTTCACGGTATAAGAGAGGGATATCTTGATAAGAAGTTTCTTGGGCCCGCCATTAAAGCATTCGAGGCTTGCGTAAATGCGATGGAAGAAAATGAAGAGGGAATATTTATGACCGAAATAAGTGGTCCTACGATTCCCGTGCCGGTTTTCCCTAAGATCGGATATAAGATAATTCCAAAAGGCAAGAATTGGAGCTACGGTATCGCGGCACTGATTTTTGCGGCGATCGAATATAAGAGATGTCTTTTTGATGAAAAATAATATTTTATTGCGGACTGTCGACGGCAGTCCGCTTTTTTTGGTTAAAATCCTTCATATATTATATATAACAGGTGTCACATTTTACTATGTTTTTACACATGAAAAATAATATAAAAAAATTCAAAAAAACTTAAGAAAAGGTATTGACAAAAGGAGAAGAATGTGATAATATAACAAGGTCGCAAACGCGAGGGTTTGGAAATCGAGTAAAAAAAGTTCAAAAAAGACGAAAAAAGTACTTGACAAAGGGCATAGCGATGTGA